>JAIOII010000701.1 GCA_019912685.1 Kofleriaceae bacterium | reverse complement strand
GCGCCTTCTGCACCGCCGCGGCGACGGCGCGGTCGACGGCGGCGAGCGAGACCGCGACCCGCAAGGTCCCGATCGTCTTGCCCGACGCGATGCGCACCGGCGCCGCCACCTCGACGATGCGCTGCCGCGCGGCGCCCGCGTGTCCTTGCCGATCGCGACGGCGCGCAGGAGGAACGACTCCTGCGTCAGCGCCGCCTCGGCCGCGAGCCCGGCGCGCGTGACCGCGAGCGGCACGACGTCGGGGATGAACTGCTGGCCCAGCTCGGACGGCACCGCGCCGACGATGCGGTCGTCCTTGCGGCGGTCGTGGACGAGGACGTAGACGATGTCCTGGTTGTTGACGAGCAGCACCTCGGTCGAGACCCGGATCTGCGCCCAGTTCTCGTCGTCGAGCTCGTTCATGAGCACGTCGGCCATCGCGACCGCGAACGCGCGCGCCTCGTCCCGCTTCTGCTGGCTGACGATCTGACGCTCGGTGCTCGCCCACTGCCACACCATCACGCCGACGATCGCGACGATGAGGAGCGCGGTCGCGCCGGCGAGGCGCGTGCTGATGCCGAGCCTCATGGCGCGACGGCGAGCTCCTCGACGAACGTGATCCAGAAGCTGTCGCCGTACGTCGCGGCGCACGCCGGCGGCACCGCGAGCGCCACCGGCCCGCCGAGCCTGGCCGGGATGGGCGCGTCGTCATCGCCCCAGTGCGTCGCGAGGAGGAAGCCGCAGCGCTCAAGGTCCGCGCCGGCCAGGACGATCGGGTCGTCCGGATCGCGGTGGATGCTCGCCTTGCCGCGCACGATCAGCGCGCCGCCCTCCGGCACCGCGACGCCCGCGGCGGCGAGCGCGTCGGTGACCTTCACGCCGCGGATGCGCACCGTCGCCGACGGCCAGTGCACCTTCCAGCCGACCGGCCCCGCCTGCGTCGTCTGCGGCAGCGCGGCGAGCGCCGCCGCGTCGAGCACCTTGCCTCCGACCGTCACGCGCACCGGCTCGGTCCCGACGATCATGTGCGTGACGTAGCAGCTCCAGTAGCGATCGGGGTAGCGCGCCTCGGCCTCGGGCGACTCGCTGTGCGGGAAGACGAGGTAGATCGGCCCGCCGGTCGCGCGCTCGATCGGCGCGCCGTCGGCGGCGATCGCGAGCAGCACGCGGAACGTGCGCAGGCCGGCGACGTCGACCGTCGAGCGGAACGCGTCGAGCGCGACGAACGTCACCTCGGTCGCCTCGGGCGCGGCCTGGAAGCGATCGAGCAGGTCGCGCACGAGCACGCCGCGGAAGTCGATCACCCGCGCCCGGTCGGTCGGGTTCTGCGGGTTCCTGGTCTTCACGTGCGTCGTCGCGAGCGCCTCGAGCGCGGGCCAGTCGAAGGTCGCGCCCGGCGCGCCGAGCTGACCGGCGACCGTGAGCGTCTTGCCCGGCGCCCTCGCGTCGTCCTCGGCGTGCTCGGCGAGCTTGGCGCTGTTGGCGGCGACCGCCTCGGCGTGCAGCCGGTCGATCTCGGCGTCCGAGGGCCCGCGCTCGCAGCCCGCGAGGACGAGCAGGAGCACGAGCGCGGCGGAGCCGACCGCCTGCGCGAGCGACGACAGGCCCGCCTCGCGCAGCTTGCGCGACAGCCCCTTGTGGATGCGGCGCGGCCACAGCGGGCCGCCGTAGACGAAGCCGGTGTAGCCCTGCACCAGCGTGGCGCCGGCGCGGATGCGCTCCCACGCGTCCTCGGCGTCGCTGATGCCGCCGGCGGCGACGAGCAGCAGCTTGCCGCCGGTGCGGGCGCGCACGGGCCTGCGCACGCCGGC
>JAIOII010000700.1 GCA_019912685.1 Kofleriaceae bacterium | reverse complement strand
CTCGAGGAGCGCGCGCTCGCGCTCCGGCCGCGGCCCGCGCTGCGGCGTGAGGAACGCGCGCAGCGCGAGCTCGCTCGCCAGGCTCGGCGAGACCCGGTCCGCCACATCGACGGCCCACTTGAAAAGACGAACGTTCGTACTATTTTCTGACCGCGCGCTAGCCATGGGGAGTCCTCCTCGGACGTCAGCGGCTCCGGATCAAGAGGGCGTCGAACGCGCGCCGCGTGCGCGCTCCCGCCTTGGGGTCGGAAACCAGGCGTGCGGCCGCGTGGCTCGCCGCCATGATGCCGTAGATCTCGAACGCGACCTGCTGCGGGTCGACGTCGGGGCGGAAGTGCTTCTCGTCGATCGCCACCCGCGTCGTCGTCGCGAGCACGTCCATCAGGTCGCGCAGCGCGCTCGCCAGCGCGTCGCGCGCCGGGCCGGGGCGATCGTCGAGCTCCGCCGAGAGCGCCATGAAGATGCACCCGCCGGGCTCGGCGCCCCACGCCATCCACCTGTCGAAGAGCGCCCGCAGGCGGGGCTCGCCGCGCGGCGCCTTCAGCCCGGGCGCGACGACGCGCGCGACGAACTGCTCGCGCGCATGCTCGACGACCGCGACCTGGAGCGCCTCCTTCGAGCCGAAGTGAGCGAACAGGCCGCTCTTCGACAGCGACATCTCCGTCGCCAGGCGGCCGATCGACAGCCCCTCGACGCCGGCCGACCGCGCGAGGTCGGTCGCCCGGTCGAGGATCGCGGCTCTCGTGGCCTCGCCCTTGCGCATGATCTGAAAGTAGTACGACCGTTCTATTCTTGCAAGCCCGAACTTCACGTCCGGCGCCTGTCGCTGAAATCCTTGTCACCCAACCCCGTCTGCGGATTTGTGGACGTGCGCCAGCGCACGGTACGATGGCCGCAGATGCTCGCGCGCCGGGTGATCGCCCTCTCCGGGGACAAGGCTTTCGGCAAGGTGATGGCCACGGCGCTCAAGGCGGCGGGGGGCGTCGTCGAGCTCCATCAGAGCGTCGACGGCCTCGGCCGCGGCGACATCCAGGCGGCGCTCGTCGTCGTCCACCTCGACGGCGAGCTCGCGAACGTCGTCGAGGATCTCGCGCTCCGCCTCGGCAACGACGCGCGGCTGCTCCTCGTCCTGCCGACCTCCGCGCTGTCGCGCACCGTCGACGTCATGAAGGTCTCCGACAAGGTCGCCGGGGTCCTCATCGCCGCGCACATGAAGCCGCTCGATCTCGCGGCGATGGCGACGCGCGTGCTCGCCGGCGACATCTTCGGGCTCGAGAAGCTCGTGCCGTGGGGCACGCGCGTCTACTCGACGCTCGTCGGCGACTACCAGGAGAAGTCGCTCTGCATCGCGCAGATCACCGAGTTCGCCGAGCTCATGGGCGTGCGCCGCAAGTACCGCGAGGCGATCGAGCAGTGCGTCGACGAGATGCTGATGAACGCGCTCTACGACGCGCCGGTCGACGACCAGGGCAAGCAGATCTTCGCCGAGATCCCGACCAAGAGCCGCATCCAGCTGCGCATGGAGCAGAAGGTCGTCGTGCAGTACGCCTGCGACGGCTCGACCTTCACGGTCTCGGTCCGCGACAGCTTCGGCACGCTCGATCGCTCCACCGTGCTCCGCTACCTGTGGAAGTGCCTCCACTCGGAGCAGCAGATCGATCGCAAGACCGGCGGCGCCGGGCTCGGCCTCTACCTCATCGCCAACAGCTCGACGCGCTTCCTCTTCAACGTCCTGCCCGGCGTCGCCACCGAGTGCGTGTGCCAGTTCGATCTCGAGACGCCCAAGGTGCAGCTCGAGGGCTTCGGCTTCTTCAGCGAGAAGATCGACGCGGCCGGCCGCCTCGCCGCCGGTCCGTCGCGGCTCTTGCCGCAGGGCATCGGGCATCCCGTCGAGCGGCGCACCGGCAGCCGCGGCGCGCCGGTGCAGCGCACCCCGCGCGGCATGATCGGCGCCCTCTCGGCGGCCATCGTCCTCCTCATGGCGCTCATCGTGATGGTCGCGTGGCCGCGGTTCACGCGCACGCCGACGACGTCGGTCACCATCGCCACCGAGCCCGCCGGCGCCACGATCGAGATCGACGGCAGCGCACGCGGCGTCTCCTCCGGCGGCGCGCTCACCGTCGGCGGCCTCGAGGTCGGGC
>JAIOII010000699.1 GCA_019912685.1 Kofleriaceae bacterium | reverse complement strand
CGCCCGAGGCGTACGGCGAGACGCCGCCGCCCGCGCCCGCGTCCGCGCCCGGCGCCCCGAAGCCGGGCGGCACGTCGCACCTGTGCGTCGTCGACGGCGAGGGCAACGCGGTCGCGCTCACGACGACGGTGAACGGCTACTTCGGCGCCAAGGTCGTCACGCGCGGCGGCGTCGTCCTCAACAACCAGATCGACGACTTCACGATCGATCCCGCGGAGGTCAACATGTTCGGCCTCACCCAGAGCGAGGCCAACCTCGTCGGCCCGGGCAAGCGGCCGCTCTCGTCGATGACGCCGCTCCTCGTGTTCGACGCGTCGGGCGAGCGCGTCGTCGGTTGCGCCGGCGGCTCCGGCGGTCCGCGCATCATCAGCCACACGGTCGCCGCGGTGCTCGGCGCCTGGCTCTTCGATCAGGACGCACACACGGCGATCGCGTCGCCGCGCGTCCATCACCAGTGGTCGCCCGACCGGATCTCGGCGGACGTGTCGCTCGCTCCCGACGTGCGCGCCGGCCTGACGAAGCGCGGTCACGTCGTCGTCGACCAGACCTCGCCGACCGCGGTCCAGATCATCAAGGTCTTGCCCGACGGCGTGATCGAGGCCGCGAGCGACCCCCGCAAGGGGGGGCTTCCCGCCGCCCCGTAGCTTGACTTCGCCCCCGGTGCGAGGCACACCCGCGGACGCTCATGAACATCGCCGTCCTGGTGCCATGCCTCAACGAGGAGGCCGCGATCGGAAAGGTCGTGGCCGACTTCCGGGCCGCGCTGCCGACAGCAACGGTCTACGTCTACGACAACAACTCGACCGATCGCACGGCCGAGGTCGCGGCCGCCGCCGGCGCGGTCGTGCGGCGCGAGCGCCGGCCCGGCAAGGGCAACGTCGTGCGCCGCATGTTCAAGGACATCGAGGCCGACGTGTACGTGATGGTCGACGGCGACGACACGTACGAGGCGGCCGCGGCGCCGGCGCTCGTCGAGCGGCTGCGCGCCGATCAGCTCGACATGGTCGTCGGCAAGCGCATCGAGACCCACCAGGCGGCGTATCGCGTCGGTCACCGGTTCGGCAACGCGTTCCTCACCGGCCTCGTGCGCAAGCTCTTCGGCTCGCAGATCGACGACATGCTCTCGGGCTACCGCGTCTTCTCGCGCCGCTTCGTGAAGAGCTTCCCGTCGTCGGCGCGCGAGTTCGAGATCGAGACCGAGCTCACGGTGCACGCCGGCCAGATGCGCATGGCGATCGCCGAGGTCGACACCAGGTACAAGGAGCGTCCGCCCGGCTCGACGTCCAAGCTGCGCACGTTCCGCGACGGCTGGCGCATCCTCGTGACGATCGTGAACCTCATGCGCAACGAGCGGCCGCTCCTCTTCTTCGGCGGCATCGGCGCGTTCCTCTTCCTCGTCGCCCTGGCGCTCGGCATCCCGCTCTTCATCGAGTACGAGCGCACGGGCCTCGTGCCGCGCTTCCCCACGGCGATCCTGTGCAGCGCGCTCGGCGTCGTGGCGTGCGTGAGCGCGGCGACCGGGCTGGTCCTCGACCTGGTGGCGCACGTGCGCCGCGAGGTGAAGCTCCTCGCCTATCTCCAGTACGAGGGCCCGGCGGAGCGCGCTGAGGACACCTCGTCGCAGCGGCCCCGCGTGAAGGTGTTGTAGGCTCCGGCGCGATGTCATCGCGCCCCGCCGTCCGTCCCGTCGCGCCTCTCCGGAGGGTCCTGGTCGCCAACCGCGGCGAGATCGCGGTGCGCGTCATGCGCACGTGCAAGGAGCGCGGCATCGAGACGGTCGCCGTCTACTCCGACGTCGATCGCAACATGCCGCACGTGCTGATGGCCGACCGCGCGATCGCGATCGGTCCGGCGCCGGCGCGCGAGAGCTACCTCGTCATCGAGAAGATCCTCGACGCGTGCCGAGAGAGCGGCGCCGACGCCGTGCACCCGGGCTACGGCTTCCTCTCCGAGAACGAGGACTTCGCCGACGCGTGCGAGGCGGCCGGCATCGTCTTCATCGGGCCGCGCGCCGACTCGATGCGCAAGATGGGCTCGAAGACCGAGGCGCGCAAGACGGTCTCGGCCGCCGGCACGCCGGTCGTCCCCGGCGACAACGGGCCGGGCGGCAACGGCTTCCCCGACGCCGCGGCGGCGCTCGCGAGCGCGAAGCAGATCGGCTTCCCCGTGCTCATCAAGGCGGCGGCCGGCGGCGGCGGCAAGGGCATGCGGCTCGTCGCGACCGAGGGCGAGTTCACGAGCGCGTTCGACGGCGCGAAGCGCGAGGCGCTCGGCGCGTTCGGCGACGACACCGTGTACATCGAGAAGGCGATCATCCGCCCGCGCCACATCGAGATCCAGGTGTTCGGCGACAGCCACGGCAACCTCGTGCACCTCGGCGAGCGCGACTGCTCGATCCAGCGCCGCCACCAGAAGGTGATCGAGGAGGCGCCGAGCCCCGCGGTCACGGCCGAGCTGCGCGCGCGCATGGGCGCGGCGGCGGTGGCGGCGGCGGGCGCGGTGAGCTACCTCGGCGCCGGCACGTGCGAGTTCCTGCTCGGCGCCGACGGCGAGTTCTACTTCCTCGAGATGAACACGCGGCTCCAGGTCGAGCACCCGGTGACCGAGCTCGTCTACGGCGTCGACCTCGTGAGCTGGCAGCTCGACGTCGCGGAGGGCCGGCCGCTGCCGATGACGCAGGCCGAGCTCGACGAGCGCCGCCGCGGCCACGCGCTCGAGTGCCGCATCTACGCCGAGGACCCGGTGAAGTTCCTGCCGTCGCCCGGCAGGATCACGCACCTGCGGGTGCCCGACGGCCCGTACGTGCGCAACGACGCCGGCTGCTACGAGGGCGCCGAGATCCCGGTGCACTACGATCCGATGATCTCGAAGCTCGTCGTGTGGGGCGAGGATCGCGCGGCCGCGTGCGCGCGCATGCGGCGCGCGCTCGACGAATACCAGGTGCGCGGGATCGAGACCAACCTGCCGTTCCACCGGCTGGCGCTGCGCCACCCGCAGTTCCTGGCCGGTGAGTTCGACACCGGCTTCATCGGGCGCGAGCAGGCGAGCTTGACGCCGGGCGCCGAGGGCCCCGCGCTCGAGGCGGCGATGATCGCGGCGGCGCTCGACGTGGCGAGCCGCGGGCGGATCGGGACGGCCACGCAGGCGGCGACGAACGGCGCGAGTGGGGCAGGGAACGGTGGGGCCAACGGCAAGAGCGAGCCGAGCGGGCCGTCGGCGTGGAGGAGCGGCGCGCGCGGCTGGAGGATCGTTTGATGAAGCACGCGCTGGTCGCGGGCGCGTTCGTCGTCGGCGCGATGATCGCGTGCAAGGGGAAGGCGAAGGAGGCGGAGAGGGAGAGGGAGAGGGAGACGGAGAGAGAGAGCGGATCGGGCACGGGCACGGGCACGGGCACGGGCACGGGGGAAGATGGCGGCGCGGGCACGGGCACGGCGGCGGCGGAGCCGCCGGAAATGCCGTCGGTGACGCTGGTGAAGGACGTGCCGAATGGCCCGAGGCGGGCGGCGGATGGGCGCGTGGTGTGGTGCACGCGCGGGGATAACGGCATGGCCGCGTGGGCGGAGGTGCAGTGTCACGTGGTCGCGGCCGGGAAGAAGCCGGTCGTGATCACGGTGATGAGCTTTGCGGACGCGATGGCGGTCGACGAGGGCGTCGATCCAGCCGGCGACGCCGACGCGGGCGTGAAGGCGGCGGACGCGCAGGCGCGCGTCGAGGCCGGGCTCGCGAAGCTCGCGACGGAGAGCGGCGGCGAGCTCGCGGCGATGCCGGCGCCGGTGCGCTGCGCGTTCCAGGGCGGCGCCTTCATCGGCCGCGACGACGACGACGCGGCGACCGCGACCGGCTGCGACGTCGCCGGCGTCACCGCGCACATCGACGCGCCGGGCAAGGTCACGCTCACGAGCGCCAGCAAGAGCCTCTTCGCCGAGGTCTTCAAGGCCCGCCCGCGCGGCAAGGGCGACGCCGGCGACGAGTGTTACCTCCAGGCCGAGGGCGTCGAGCTCTCGGTCGATCCGGCGGCGAAGCTCGTCGTCGCCGCGATCGAGCTGGCGAATCGAAGCGACGCGTGCGCGCTCGTCACCGAGCACGAGGTGCGGGTCGTCCCGCTGCCCTGAGCGACGCGGCGCCGCTCAGAACTGCGAGCGGCGGAAGCCCCAGCCCGCCAGCCAGACCAGCGCGAAGGCGAGCCCGTACGAGATCGCCTGGAACACCCAGAACGAATCGGGCGCGGCGCCGAAGTAGATGGGGAGCATCGGGACGACCGTCAGGTTCTGGCTGCCGAACTGGACGATGAGCACGGCCACCAGGATCGTGCGCGAGATGACCCCGACGGCGACGCCGCCGGCGGTCGCCAGGGCGATCACCGCTGCCGCCTGCGCCAGCCCCTTGGCCATCTCGTAGAGCGTCGTCCATGTGACCGTCTCGCCGCGCACGTAGTCGACCGCGATGGCGAGGCTCATCGAGATCACGCACGCCAGCGAGACCATGACGAAGACGGCGATGAACTTCGACCAGATGATCGCCTCGCGGCGCATGGGACGGATGACGAGCAGCTCGAACACCTTGCGCTGGCGCTCGCTCACCACGTCGACCGCGATCATGAGCGCCGCGACGGTGCCCGCGATGCTGGACAGGAGCGCCGACAGGAACACGAAGACCGACATCTTCGGTCCGTCCGCGGCCGCGCCTGCCTCCTCGGCCTGGATCGACTGGAGGAAGTCGAAGAGGAAGTAGCCGCCGATCGCGAGGATCGGCAGGACGACCCAGAGCACCACCATCACCTTCGACTTCGCGAAGCCGTAGAACTCGTCCTTGACGAGTCGCATGGTGGGGCTAGTTGCCACGGCCCGCTCCTGCCCGGTTGGTGTCGAGGATGTAGTGCGCGAACAGATCGTCGAGCGCCGGCTCGGCGACGCCGATCCTGCGCAAGCGGCCGCCGCCGGCGAGCGTCGCCTCGACGAGCCGGTGGATCGTCGCGTCGACGGCGGCCACGTCCACGCCCTTCGGCAACGTGATGCGCCAGTGGCCGGGGCGCTTCTCGATCGCCGCGCCGGCCTGGGCGAGGTACGCGGTGTCGGCCGGCGCCGTCGAGAGCTCGAGCTCGAGCTCGGTCGGCAGGTCGAACATCCTCGTGAGGTCGCGGATCGAGCCGCTCGTCGCGACGACGCCGTGGTTGAGGATGCCGACGCGATCGGCGACGTGCTCGACGTCCGACAGGATGTGCGACGAGAACAGCACCGTCGTGCCGGCGTTCGAGCGCTCGCGGATGACGTCCTTGAGCAGCTGGCGGCTCGGCGGATCGAGCCCCTCGAGCGGCTCGTCGAGGACGAGCAGCCTGGGCTCGTGGAGGAGCGCCTGGATGAGGCCGAGCTTCTGGGTCATGCCGCCGGAGAGGTCCTTCACCTTCTTCGTGCGCGCGTCCAGCAGGTGGAAGCGTTCGAGCAGCTCGGGGATGCGCCGCTTGCGCAGGTCGGCGGGCACGCCGCTCAGATCGCCGAGGAGATCGAGCGCGCTCTCGACGGTGCGCCAGGCGTGGAAGCCGCACGACTGCGGCATGAAGCCGATGAGCGCGTGCGCGCGCGCCGGCTCGCGCTTCACGTCGGTGCCGGCGATGGTCACCGAGCCGTCGTACTGCGTGATGAGGCCGGCGAGGATCTTGAGCGTCGTGCTCTTGCCGGCGCCGTTGGGGCCGATGTAGCCGAACACCTCGCCGGGCGCGATCGAGAAGGAGACGTCGGAGAGGACCCTCTGCCCGTAGAAGGTCTTGCTGACGCCCCGGAGCTCCAGCACAGGCGTGGTCACGTGGCCGGCAGCATAACCACCGTCAGGGCGATGTCGAGTCGC
Organism: Kofleriaceae bacterium; assembly: GCA_019912685.1. Taxonomy (GTDB): domain Bacteria; phylum Myxococcota_A; class Polyangia; order Haliangiales; family Haliangiaceae; genus UBA2376. The sequence continues at coordinate 9,430 of JAIOII010000699.1, read as the reverse complement.
GGCGCTCGCTCTTCGCCACGCCGCTGCGTCCGCCGTCGATCCGTGCGCGCTCCCACGTCGCGTACACGACGTGCTCCCGCGTCAGATCCGGTGTCCAGCCGGCCTGCCAGCCGGCAAGGTCTGGCACCGGCAGCGCGACGCTCCACGACGTGCCGCCGTCACCGGCCTCGAACGCGCCGGGGTACGCGACGACGCGCCAGCTCGGCAGGCCGGTGCCCGTCGTCGTCACCTGCGCGATCCCGACCGTGACCGCGCCCCACGCGATCGGCGATCGCCACGTCACCGCGGCGCCGGGCGCGGGCGCGAACGTCGCGTCGACGGGCTCGGGCGGCAGCGCGATCTCGTTGTCGCCGGCGCGCACCGGCACGTCGGCCCACGCCTCGCCGCGGTAGACCCGCGCGACCTGGCGATCGCTCGCGCGCGTGAGCTCCACCGGCAGCACGACGTGGCCGCGGCCCGAGAGGTTGAAGAAGGTGTCGTTCGCGGTGACGCCGGTGATGGACGCGTAGTCGGGCGCGGCACCGTCGACGGTGAGCGTCGCCGCTGCGGGCGGCAGCCCGGCTCGCGCGATGTCGATCGGGATCGCGGTCACGCCGTCGACCACGACGTCGCGCAGCACCTGGACGCGCTCGATCCGCTGCGGCGGATCGGCCGAGAGCGCGAGCGCGATGACGTCGTACGTCCCCGGCGCGATGTCCTGCCCGACGATCTCCGGCAGGTAGCTGGCCGACGCCCCGATGTAGATGACGTTGGCGACGCCCGTGATGTCGAAGCGCGGCTGGACGCCGCCGCGCCGGCGGCAGAAGCCCTCGTCGAAGCGCACCGCATCGTCGGCGGTCGCGCGGATGCTCCAGCCGGCGCCGACGTCGTCGCGGCAGACGATCGCGACGTCGAAGACGCCACGCGCATCGAAGCGCACGTCGTCGCCGTCGAATCGCTCCCACGCGGCGTCGGGCGCCGACCGCACCGCCATCCAGCGCGCACCCTCGGCGACGACGTGGATCGTCGGCGCCAGGTTGTCGCCGCAGGCGCACAGCAGCCCGAACCCGAGTGCGCGCCACATATCGACCGGGAGGATCGAGAATACGCCGGACCGTCGCCGGATCAACCCCGAATCGACGCCGTCCGCGATCACCTGCGACGAGGTGTCCTCCCGATTGCCAAGCGCGACGTGGCTCGGTAGAACGGCCGCGCCATGCCCAACCAGACCAAGTTCGTGTTCGTCACCGGCGGCGTGGTGTCGTCTCTCGGCAAGGGCCTGCTCGCGGCGTCGATCGGCGCGCTCATGGAGAACCGCGGCCTCAAGGTCGCGAACATGAAGCTCGACCCGTACATCAACGTCGACCCGGGCACGATGAACCCGGTGCAGCACGGCGAGGTGTTCGTCACCGACGACGGCGCCGAGACCGACCTCGACCTCGGTCACTACGAGCGCTTCGTCTCGACGCCGATGTCGAAGCTCAACAACATCACCACGGGGCAGGTGTACTCGACGGTGATCGGCAAGGAGCGGCGCGGCGAGTACCTCGGCTCGACGGTGCAGGTGATCCCCCACATCACCGACGAGATCAAGCAGCGGATCCTGCGCTGCGCCGAGGGCCTCGATCTGCTCATCGTCGAGGTCGGCGGCACGGTCGGCGACATCGAGTCCTTGCCGTTCCTCGAGGCCGTGCGCCAGCTCCGCGTCGAGCTCGGCGCCCAGAACTCGGTCAGCGTCCACCTGACCCTCGTGCCGTACATCGCCGCGGCCGGCGAGCTCAAGACCAAGCCGACCCAGCACTCGGTGCAGAAGCTCCGCGAGATCGGCATCCAGGCCGACATCCTCGTCTGCCGCTGCGAGCGTACGCTCGAGGCCGACCTGATCAAGAAGACGGCGATGTTCTGCAACGTCGCCCAGGACGCGGTGTTCCAGTCGGTCGACGTCGACACCGTCTACCGCCTGCCGCTCCTCCTCGAGAGCCAGGGCCTCGACACCAAGCTCTCCAAGATGCTCAACATCTGGTCGCGCGCGTCGAGCCTCGAGGGCTGGCAGGCGATCGCCGACAAGATCACGCAGCCCAAGCGCAAGGTGACGGTCGGCTTCGTCGGCAAGTACGTCCAGCTCGTCGAGAGCTACAAGAGCCTGAACGAGGCGCTCCTCCACGGCGGCATCGCCAACGACACCCGGGTCCAGATCCGCCACATCGACAGCGAGCTCATCGAGCAGCAGGGGGCGGCGGCGCTCCTCGCCGACTGCGACGGCGTGCTGGTCGCGCCCGGCTTCGGCGCGCGCGGCACCGAGGGCAAGATCGCGGCGGTCAAGCTGGCGCGCGAGCAGCGCGTCCCGTTCTTCGGCATCTGCTTCGGCCTGCAGATGGCGGTGGTCGAGTTCGCGCGCCACGTGTGCAACCTCGATCGCGCCAACTCGAGCGAGGTCGATCCCGAGACGCCGCACGCGGTCGTCGACCTGATGCCCGACCAGCGCGGCGTCGCCGACAAGGGCGCGACGATGCGCCTCGGCGCGTACCCGTGCACGCTCAAGGCGGGCACCAAGGCGGCGGAGGCGTACGGCCAGCTCGAGATCTCCGAGCGCCACCGCCACCGCTGGGAGGTCAACAACGCCTTCCGCGAGCAGCTCGAGCGCGCCGGCATGATGCTCTCGGGGCTCTCGCCCGACGGCCGTCTCGTCGAGATGATCGAGCTGCCCTGGCACCCGTACTTCGTCGCGTGCCAGTTCCACCCCGAGTTCAAGTCGCGCCCGACCGCGCCGCACCCGCTCTTCGCGCGCTTCGTGAAGGCGATGCTCGACGCGCAGGACAAGAAGTCCCCGCAGCGCAGCTGAGCGCCCCGGACGGCACCGAACGGCTCAGAACAGCGAGAACGCGGCCAGCGCCTCGGCGAGCTCGGGGAGGTCGCAGCGCTTCGCGTGGGCGGCGCCGTCGACGAAGATCGGCGCGCACAGGAGGTCGGCGGTCTCCTCGGCCTCGAGGTCGAGCACGAGCTGGTCGGCGCCGTCGAGGTAGAGGGCGCCGGTCGGGCGCTCGCCGCGCGGCAGGCGCCACGCGCCGCCGATCTGCGCGATGCCGTGGTCCTGCACGATCACCCACGAGTCGGCGTCGGCGATCACCTTGCCGGCATCGCTCCGCCAGGTCGCGAACGTGCGCGAGACGAAGCCGTCCCTGGCGGTGACGAGGTTCGCCTGGAAGCGGCCGTCCGGGTGCACGGTGATCGTGCCCTCGTACGCGACGTCGCGCGCGTTGCCCGGCGCGTCGGCGCGCCAGCGCTCGAGCGTGATCGTCATCGGGCGGTCGTCGTCCCACGTGTGCGCGACGAGGCGGCCGCTCCAGTGCACGCCCGCGGCGTCGGTGCAGTCGGGCGTGCTGTAGAGCGTGCCGCCGCGGCGCTCGATGACGGGGCACGCGGGCGGCGCGAGCGCGTAGGCGACGACGGAGCCGAAGACCTGGCTCACGTCGGCGCCGAGGGCGGCGTCCATGAAGCGCTGGCGAGTGGCGCTGGTCGCGGTGGCGAGCTCGGCGAGGGCCGGCTTGGGGGGGAGGGCCGACGTCTCGGAGCCCACCACCGCGACCAGTGTCAGCGGTCCGTCGCCGTCCTCGGGCCCCTGTGACACGTCGGGGTCGAGGCAGCCGGCGGCGAGCGCCGCGCCCAGGCAGGAGAGGGCAAGGCCCGGCAGGGCGCGGCGCGAAGCGGCGAGGAGCGGAGCGAAGGAGGGAGAGGAGAAGCGAGGAGCGCGTGACATGCCGCCACGCAATGCAGGCGCCGTGCCTCGAACGACGTCACGGCGAACGCCGTCGACGCGGTGGCGGTGTGGCATCGGACGCGTCGGGTGTGACGCCTCGTTCGCACCACACCGCGTAGCTGCCGATCACGAATGGCAATCAACGGCAGCCGTCGTGCGTTGGGATCCAGGATGAGGGTCTTCCAGCTCGTCGATCGCACCGTCCCCGTGCTGCGCCGTACGCCGCGCGAGCTCCTGATCATCGGCGTCGCCGCGGCCACCGCGATCGCGTCGGTTCGCCATCACGGCATGCGCGACCCCGGCAACGCGCTGGCGTTCGCCGCCATCGCCGTCGGGTTCGCCGCGCGCTTCTTCGCGATGCGCGTGATCGCGACGGCCGTCGCCGTGTCGGCCGCCGGCCTGCACGTCGCGTACGCCTGGCGCAGCGGCGGCGACGCGCGCGAGCTCCTCGCCATCGTCTACTTCCTCTCTGCGATCCTGGTCCTCGGTGGGCGCGCGCTGGTCGCGACGTTCGACGACGCGCCGTCGCGCGCCAACTTCTGGCGCGGGCTCCCGCGGGGCGATCGCCGCCGGCTGGCCGTGCTCGTCCACGGCGTCGCCCTCACGCTCGCGATGCTCTACTACGTCCGCTACCACCTCGTCGCCGCCGGCCAGCCGGTGCCCCCGTGGCTCACCGCCGGCCTCCTCGGCGGCGCCGCGGTCTGCGTCCTCCTGCTCTTCGGCCGCGCCTCCGCGGCGCTCCTCGCCGTCCTCGGCGGCGTGCCGCTCGCCGTGATGCTCCTGGCCCACGCGCCGCTGGCATGGTCGGTTGCATCCGGCGCCTACGTGCCGATGAGCGTCCCTGCCGCCGCCCGCCTGGCGCCGCACCTGCTGATCGGGGCCGGCCTCGCTGCGGCGCTCACCGTCGCCGCCGCCGCGCCCTGGACCGCGCGTTTGCTGCGCATTGCAACCCGCTAGAGCGGCAAAGCAACATCCAGGCCACGGGCGTCTTGCGGCCTTTACAAACCGTATGGCGTCGGCTATGTTGGTTCATACACGAGGCGTGCCAAGCCGCACGCCCGGGTACGGTCGGTCCTGGCTATGGCTCAACTACGCGTACATCAAGGAGTTTCCTGATGGGCATGGAGATGCGCCAGGAGCTGCGGCTCTCGCAGCAGCTCGTGATGACGCCCCAGCTGCAGCAGGCGATCAAGCTGCTGCAGCTCTCCCGCATGGAGCTCGCGGACATGGTCCACGAGGAGATGCTGGAGAACCCCATCCTGGAGGACGACTTCGACGTCGCCGCCGAGCGGTCCAAGGAGCGCGAGCTCCTGGGCAGCGACGCCGACGTGACCCTCCAGGCGGAGCGTGCGGGCAACACCGAGACCCCCCTCGAGCAACCCCAGGTCGAGAACGCGAATCAGACCGACATCAAGGCCGACGCCTCCGCGGTCGGCGAGATCGACTGGGAGAACTACCTCGACAACTACACGATGGGCCCGCCGATGCCGGCCTATCGCGGCGACAGCGACGAGATGCCGTCGCTGGAAGCGACGCTGACCCGGCCGCCCTCCCTCCACGACCACCTGGCGTGGCAGCTCAAGCTCTCGGACCTCACCGACCGCGAGAAGGAGATCGGGCTCATCATCGTTGGCAACATCGACGCCGACGGGTACTTCAAGGAGCCGACCGTCGCCGAGCTCGCCGCCGACGAGGGCCTGAGCGAGGAGCTGGTCGAGAAGGTGCTGGAGAAGATCCAGACCTTCGATCCGGTGGGCATCGGCGCGCGCTCGCTCGCCGAGTGCATGCTCATCCAGTGCATCCACGCCGGTCAGGACGACGACCTCTGCGTGAAGATGATCCGCTCGCACCTCGGCAACCTGGAGAAGAAGAACTACCAGGCGATCGCGCGCGACCTGAAGCAGCCGCTCGACGAGATCTACGAGGCCGCCAAGGTCATCATGGACTTCGATCCGCGGCCGGGCCGCCAGTACGCGTCGGACGACGCGCACTACATCACGCCCGACGTCTACATCCACAAGGTGGGCGACAAGTTCTTCGTCGTGCCCAACGACGACGGTCTGCCCAAGCTCAAGCTCTCGAACTTCTACCGCGCCGCGATGGCGAACGGCGCCGCGTCCAAGGACTACGTCCAGGACAAGCTGCGCTCGGCGCAGTGGCTCATCCGTTCGATCCAGCAGCGCCAGCGCACGATCATCAAGGTCACCGAGTCGATCCTGAAGTTCCAGCGCGAGTTCTTCGACAAGGGCATCCACTGCCTCAAGCCGCTCATCCTCCGCGACATCGCCGAGGACATCGGCATGCACGAGTCGACCGTCTCGCGCGTGACCACGAACAAGTACGTCCACACGCCGCAGGGCATCTTCGAGCTGAAGTTCTTCTTCAACTCGGGCATCTCGCGCACCAACGGCGAGGACCTCGCGTCGCAGGCCGTGAAGTCGAAGATCAAGGAGCTGGTCGACGGCGAGGACGTCAAGCGCCCGCACTCGGACCAGAAGATCGTCGAGCTGCTCAAGAAGGGCGGCATCGACATCGCCCGCCGCACCGTGGCCAAGTACCGCGAGCAGATGGGCATCCTCAGCTCGTCGAAGCGCAAACAGGTCTTCTGAGCGCCGAGCCCGACGGCTCTCGCGCCGTTACTCGTCGAGCTGGGCGAGGATGTCGTCCCACTCGCCCTCGGCCGGCAGGTCGTCGAAGTCGGTCCCGGGATCGGGGTGATCGGCGACCGGGCCGAAGTCGCAAGCGTCCTCGGTGCCGTCGATCTCGCCGTCGAGGATGGCTTCACCCTCTTGCACCATCCAGGCGCCGAACTCCTCGATGCCGCCCGCACTCCAGCAGCTCGTCATCACGTGATCGAGGAACCCGTCGATGAAGGCGTGGTGATCGTAGCGGCCGCCGGCGTCGTCCCAGCGCACGTAGGCGGTCGCCTCGTCGCCGGCCTCGAACGCCGCGATGTACTCGAGCGCGCCGTCGCCGTCGCCGAAGTCCCAGTACGTCGTGATGCTGTCCTCGGCCTCCTCGCCGCCGACCGCGAAGCCCGTCCGGTCGTACCAGATCTCGTCCTCGTCGCCGAACGGCTGCAGCCGGATCTGGAGCAGGCCGGCGGTGTCGACCTCCGGCACGATGTCGGTGAGCGTGTCGAAGTCGATGTCGAAGGTCAGGTCGGCCAGGCCCTCGTCGTCGATCGTGATCGTCGACGCCGCGACCTCGTCGCCGGGCACGGGCGCGAAGCCGGTCTCGCCGACGTAGTAGCCCAGCTGGAACTGGATCTCGTCGGAGGTGGTCAGCACGAGCACGATGTCGAGCCCGCCTTCGGCGAGGCGCCACTGATGAAGGGCGTCCTCCTGGATCTCCGGCGTGGAGCCGGCGAGGAGCTCGAGATCCTCGAGCAGCCCGTCGAGGGTCGCGTTGATCTCGTCGACGTGGTCGGCGGTGGCGTCGAACGCCTCCGAGACCGCGCCGACCGCGGGGGCGGCGAGCCTGGCGCGGGCGCCACCGAACGGCACCAGCATCTGCTGGCGCGTCGGGATGGCCTTGCGGAAGCTCTCCTTGCCGCAGTTGCCGCTGGGGCAGGGCGGCAGCGGTGTGCCGTCGCCGGCGTCACCGCCGCCGCAGGCGGCGAGCGTGACCGTGGTGAGCAAGGACAGGTGAAGGGCGGGGTTCAGGCGAAGCATGGTCGTCTCCTTGAGGTTCGAGTCGCCCCCAAGACGGAGCCACCCGCCCGAGGTCGCACGAAAAGCGACATGGCCGGTAAGATGGCGTCGTGGACGCCGAGCTGGTCGCCATCGTCGCCGCACATCGCTCGGCGTGGATCGAGGCCGGACGCGCCGCGTGGCCGGCGATCGCGCTCGATGACGAGCGCTTCGTCGCGTTCGTCGCGGCCCGGTTGAGCGCGGTCGCGGATCCCGCCGCGATCGCGGCGGCGGATCTGTGGCTCGCATGCGCGTGCCTGGCCCACGATCCGGCCGCGCTGCACGGGCTGGACGCGCAGATCACGTCGCTGCGGCCGGTGCTCGGGGCCATGCGCCTCGACGACGATCGCATCGACGAGCTGCTCCAGGAGCTGCGCGCCAAGCTCCTGGTCGACGACCCCGACGGCTCGCACGCTCGCCTCGCCGACTACTCCGGGCGCGCCGATCTGCGGACGTGGCTGCGCACGGCGGTGACGCGCGCGGCGATCGACGTCCTGCGCAAGCGCGTCGATCACGCGCTGCCCGACGACGACGAGGTGCTCGCCGCGCCCGCGCTCGGCACGGATCCGGAGCTCGCCGCGTTGCGCGCGCGCTATCGCGAACCGTTCAAGCACGCGCTGCTCGCGGCGGTCGCCGCGCTCGATGCGCGCGATCGCGCCTTGCTCCGGTTCCACTACGTGCAGGGCTACGCGATCGATCGGATCGCCGCCGTGTACGGCGTGCACCGCGCCACCGCCGCTCGCTGGCTCGTCGCGGCGCGCGAGGCGCTCGCCCGCGCGACGCAGCATCGGCTCGTCCAGCACCTCGGCGTCACGCTCTCCGAGGTGCAGAGCCTCGCGCGGCTCGTGGAGAGCCAGCTCGATCTGAGCCTGCGCCGCCTGCTCCCGACCGAGCCCGATGTCGGCTGACACCACCGTCGGCTAGTGGCCTAGCCACCCGTCGCCATCCGTGCGCGCGGGAGGTGCCCGAGATCAGTGGACGGCCGGGTGGCGCATCGCTTGCTTGAAAGGTCCGGCCAGTGGAGCTGCCGACGGAAGAGGTGCGCTGTCCGGGCGTGGATACGATCGCCGCGCGCGTCTGCGGCCGCCTGGGCGGCAGGGACCGGCAGCGCGTCGAGCGCCACCTCGGCGACTGCGCGCCGTGTCGTGACCTGGCAGCTGCGCTCGCGGGCTCGGTGCTGTCGAGGCTGCCGGCGAAGGTCGCGGGCGCGACCGCCCTCCTGTCAGCGGGGACCGGCGTGGGACGCTACCGGGTGACACGGCTCCTCGGCGCGGGCGGGATGGGCGTGGTCTACGCCGCGCACGATCCCGAGCTCGGCCGCGACGTCGCCGTCAAGGTGCTCCATCCGCTGCTCGCCGAGGATCCGGCGGCGGCGCGCGCGTTCCTCCTGGCCGAGGCGCGCGCGATGGCGCGGCTGCGGCACCCGAACGTGGTCGCGGTGTACGACGCCGGCGCGTTCGGCGATCAGGTCTACGTCGCGATGGAGCTGATCGCCGGGCAGACCCTGCGCGACTGGCTCGCCGTCGCCCGTCCCTGGCGGCAGGTCCTCGACGTGATGCGCGCCGCGGGCCGCGGCCTCGCCGCCGCGCATGCCGCGGGGCTGGTCCACCGCGACTTCAAGCCGGAGAACGTGCTGATCGGCGGCAGCGGTGAGGTGTGTGTCAGCGATTTCGGCATCGCGCTCCACGCCGGCACCGGCGATGGTGAGCTTGCGGGCACGCCGATGTACATGGCGCCCGAGCAGCGCGCGGGCGCGTGGATCGACGCCCGCGCCGACCAGTACGCCTTCGCCCTGGTCCTGTGCGAGGCGCTCACCGGGCTGCGTCCCGATCAGTCGTTCGACGTGATCCGGCCGCCGCGCGATCGCGCGTTCCCGTCGTGGCTCAGGCGCGCGTGCGCGCGCGCGCTGTCCCCGTCGCCCGAAGCGCGCTTCCCGTCGATGGATGCGCTCCTCGATCGTCTCGACCGGCGCGCCGTGCAGCTGCGGCGCGGCGCGGTCGCG
>JAIOII010000698.1 GCA_019912685.1 Kofleriaceae bacterium | reverse complement strand
GCCCCCGCCGCCGGAGGAGCCCGAGGAGCCCGAGGAGGAGCCGGTCCTCGACCCCGACGCCGACGGGCTCGTCGGCGAGCAGGACGCGTGCCCAACCGAGGCCGAGGACTTCGACAAGTTCCAGGACGAGGACGGCTGCCCCGACAACGACAACGACAACGACACGATCCCCGACGTCAGCGACGCGTGCCCGGGCGAGCCCGAGACCTGGAACGGCTTCGACGACACGGACGGCTGCCCCGACGAGCTGCCCAAGGTCCTGAAGGAGTTCACCGGCGCGATCGAGGGCATCACCTTCGAGTACGGCAAGGCGCGGATCCGCCCGGCGTCGCGGAAGGCGCTCGACAAGGCCACCGCGACCTTGCGCGAGTACGCGTCGATCCGGCTCCGCATCGAGGGTCACACCGACGACCGCGGCAAGCGCGAGGCGAACATGGCGCTCTCGCTCAAGCGGGCGGACGCGGTCAAGTGGTACCTGATCGACAAGGGCATCGCCGCCGATCGCATCGAGACCATCGGGCACGGGCCCGACAAGCCGGTGGGGTCGAACAAGACCAACAAGGGGCGCGCGCAGAACCGGCGGATCGAGTTCCACATCGTGTTCCAGGACCCGAGCGCCAACGTCGCGCCCGAGGCGCTGCAGAGCCAGCCGGCGGCGCCGCAAACCCAGCCGGCGGCGCCGCAAACCCAGCCGACGACGCCCTGACCGGCGTACCATCGGGGCGATGCGGGTCTCCGTCGCGGGACTGATCGCCCTCCAGGGCATCCTCGCCCTGGGCGCGTGCCTGCGCGAGACCTTCCCGCCGCCCGACGGCGGCAGCCTCGACGACGACGGCGCGCCCGGCGACGCCCCGCTGCCGCTCGACGCCCGCGTCGACGCGCCGCTGTCCGGTCACGACGAGGACGGCGACGGGATCGACGACGCGCTCGACAACTGCCCTCAGTCGGCGAACGCGCAGCAGCGCGACCTCGGCGAGGTGAACAACGGCCGCGAGGCCGACGGCGTCGGCGACATCTGCGATCCCGACCCCGACCTCCCCGGCAACAGCATCCTCCTGTTCGACGGCATGTACGCCGGCCTCGTGCCCGGGCGCTGGGTGGCGACCGGAGCGTCGGCCAGCGGCGACTCGCTCCGGCTCGACCGCGACAGCGCCCTCATCAGCACGAGCTCGTTCCCGGCGCACGTGATGGTGAACATCTCGGCCTCGCTCACCAGCGTGCAGCAGGCGGGCAACGCCGTGATCGTCGCGAGCAACTACACCAGCTCGGCCAGCTTCGTCGGATGCCGGCGCGAGGTCACCTCGATGCGCCTCCTCTACGGCAGCAACCCCTCGACGGCGGCGCCGCCGTTCAGCCCCGCCCAGGAGATCTGGATGGAGATCCTGGCCAACGCGATGCAGATCGATTGCGGCACCGCGGTCGACGACGGGCAGTGGATCGCGCTCGCCACCTCGACGACCAGCCTGGACGCGGGCAACGCCGCCGTGCTGACGACGGGCTCGCCCGCGCTCGTTCACTTCGTGGTGGTCATCGGTCGGCCCTGAGGCCGGCCCTGAGGCCGCCGCTCACGGCGACGCGCGCCCACGCGGCGTACTCGCGCGCGAGCCACGCCAGCGCGCGGCGGCGATCGCGGTACTCGAGGCTGACGGCGAGGTGCCAGACG
>JAIOII010000697.1 GCA_019912685.1 Kofleriaceae bacterium | reverse complement strand
TCGTGCCGCAGGGCTACGTCAACGGCGTCCAGGCGGGCGCCGCGTGCGCGCGCGCCGGCAAGCGGCTGTGCACCGACGCGGAGTGGCTGCGTGCGTGTCAGGGCGCCGCCGGCGCGACCTACCCGTACGGCACGACGCGCGAGGACGGGCGCTGCAACGACGCCCGCGCGTGCCACCCGGCGGTGCAGTACTTCGAGTCGAGCGACGGCTCGGTCTTCGGCATGATCGGGCACCCGTGCCTCGGCCAGCTCCCCGACGGGCTCACGCGCACGGGGGCGCACCCCGGCTGCGCGTCCGCCGACGGCCTCGTCGACATGATGGGCAACCTGCACGAGTGGACCGCGGATCCCGCGGGCACGTTCCGCGGCGGCTTCTTCGTCGACACGCGCCAGAACGGCGAGGGCTGCCTCTACCGCACGACGGCGCACGACACGTCGCACTGGGACTACTCGACCGGCTTCCGCTGCTGCGCGGATCTGCCGTAACCTGAGCTCGTGGGTGCGCTCCTGCCGAGGCCGAGCGAGCCGTTCGCGGGGAGCGTCGCCGACCTCGACGACCCGACGTTCGCGCGCATGCGCGGGTGCTCGTGGCAGGACGAGCCGCGGTGCCCGCCGCGCGCCGCGCTCGCGCGCGTGGCCGTGCGACATGTCGACATGATGGGCCGGGCGGCCGACGGTGAGCTCGTGGTGGCGCGCGCGATCGCGGGCGAGGTGGTCGCCTTGTTCGCGCGTCTCTACGCGATCGGCTTCCCGCTCGCGCGCGTCGAGCCGGTCGACGCCCATGGCGCGGACGACGACCGCTCGATGGCCGCGGACAACACCAGCGCCTTCAACTTCCGCGTCATCGCCGGCACCGACATCCTCTCGCAGCACGCCCTCGGCGTCGCCATCGACCTCAACCCCGTCGAGAACCCGATGGTCTGGCCCGGCGCGGCGCGGTTCGTGCCGCCCGGCGGCGCGGCCTACCTCGATCGCCGCCACGTCCGGCCGGGCATGATCGTCCGCCCCGGGCCGGTCACCGCGATCTTCGACGAGCTCGGCTGGGAGTGGGGCGGCGACTGGCGGCACGTGGCCGACCTGCACCACATCGCGTTCGTCCGGCGCTAACATGCCCGCGACATGCCGCAGGTGATCGAGTTCCCGAGCCTCGGAGCGGAGGCGCGCCAGCAGCTCCTTGCGTTCCTCAAGATCGCGCGCGAGACGCCGCCGGCGGGAGAGTCGTTCACGGCCTTCCGCAGCCGCCTGCGCGCCGCGAAGCTGTGGGACCGCGAGCGGCCGGCGGTGCCGCTCCGCTTCCTCGGCGCGTCGGGCCCGACGGTCGTGCCGTCGCCGTTCATGCAGGCGCTCGCCGCGGCCAAGAGCGACGACGACGCGCTCGATCTCGTCGCCGACCGCCTGCTCGAGCTCAACCCGCTCCTCTTCAAGACCGTCGTCGAGCTGATCGAGCAGCGGCCTCACGGCAAGGACGAGGTGTCGAAGTACCTCGGCTCGTTCGCGTACCGCGGCAAGCCGCCGTCGCGCCCCGATCTCGAGTCGTTCTTCCTCGCGCTCATCGTCGCCGGGGTCGCGCGCGTCGTCGGCATCGCGCTGGTTCCGGGCGCGCGCGCCGAGCGGCTCAAGGCGACGCTCGCCGGCCTCGACGTCGACGAGCTGCTGGAGAACCCGACGCCGTTGCCCGAGCCCGTGATCCCCGGCTCCGACGAGGAAGGCGACGCACCCGCGCCGGTGGCGGACGCCGGCACGGCCGCCATG
>JAIOII010000696.1 GCA_019912685.1 Kofleriaceae bacterium | reverse complement strand
GCCCCGCCACGTCGAGGACGTGAACGAGCTCCCCGACGCGATCGACGAGGGGCTCGTCCGATGAAGCTGCCATCCGGCGCGCTCTCGCGGCTCGTCGCCCTCGCCGTGCTCCTCGTGCCGGCGCTCGCGCTCGCGCGTCCCGGCGGCGGCGACTCGTACTCGGGCGGCGGCGGCCACGACTCCGGCGGCGGCGGCGGCGGCGGCGACAGCGCCGTCATCGGCGAGCTCATCTTCCAGCTCATCCGCCTCTGCTTCTACTACCCGAAGGTCGGCGTCCCGCTGCTCCTCGCCGTCTGCGCCTTCGTCGCCTACGGCTGGTACCAGAAGCACAAGAACAAGGACTGGGACTCGGGGCCACCGGTGCAGCTCCAGTGGTCGTCGTCGCTCGAGGACCTGCGCCGCGTCGATCCCGACTTCTCGCAGATCCTGTTCGAGGACTTCGTCTTCCGCCTCTACGCCACCGCGCACCGCGCGCGCGGGCAGGCCGGCGGCCTCGACGCGCTCGCGCCCTACCTCTCGATCGACGCGCGCGCCCAGCTCACCGCGCGCGGCACCGCGCCGGTCGAGGGCGTCGTCATCGGCGCGATGCGCACGTTCCGCGTCGACCTGCCCACGCCCGAGGCGATCGCGCAGGACCCCGAGGCGCGCGTCCACGTCGGCATCGAGCTCGAGGCGAACTATACGACCGGCGCGCCCGGGTCGCAGAGGACCTCGTTCGTCGTGGAGCACTGGACGCTCTCGCGCCGCCACGACGCGCGCACCAGGCCGCCGTCGGCGTCGCGCACGTTCCCATGCCCCAACTGCGGCGCCCCGTGGCAGGGCGCCGACACCGGCGGCGGCCAGAAGTGCGCCTACTGCGGCGAGATCGTCGACAACGGGCGCTTCGACTGGCTGGTCGAGCGCGTGACCCTGCGCCACGAGCGCGAGCAGCCGCCGACCCTCACCAGCGAGGTCCCCGAGCGCGGCACCGATCTCCAGACGTACGTGCAGCCCGGCCTCGACGCCCACTGGCTCGCGCTCCTCCGCGACGACCCGCAGATGTCGGACGCCTCCGTCATCGCGCGCCTCCAGCACATCTACATCACGATGAACGACGCGTGGAACGCCGGCGACCTCCTGCCGGCGCGCGCCGTCCTCTCCGATGGCCTCTTCGACTACCTCCAGTACTGGCTCGTCGCCTACCGCCAGCAGGGCCTGCGCAACGTCCTCGAGGACATGCGCCTCACCCACCACGCGTTCGCCAGGCTCACGCGCGACCGCTGGTACGACGCGCTCACCATCCGCGTGTGGGGCACCGGCAAGGACTACGTCATCCGCACCCACGACGGCTCGCACGTCCGCGGCTCGCGCTCGCGCGAGCGCCGCTACTCCGAGTACTGGACCCTCATCCGCTCCGCCGCCCGCCGCGGCGCGCCGCGCGCCGACGCGAATTGCGCCAACTGCGGCGCGCCCCTCATCGTGACGATGGCCGGCGGATGCGCGAGCTGCGGCGCCCACGTCACCGCCGGCGAGTTCGACTGGGTCCTCTCGAAGATCGAGCAGGACGACAGCTACCGCGGCTGACGGGGCGCGCCGAAGCGGCTACTTCGCGAGCTGCGAACCGAGCCAGCGCTTCGCGCGCTCGATCGCGAGCTGCTTGCCGAGCTCCTTGCCGAGCGCGACGAGCTGGGTGACCTCGTCGCGATCGTCGAGCTTCGGGAGCCGGAACGGGATGGTCACGGGCGTCTGGCCGAAGAAGCCGCCGGACGCCGAGAGCGCGCCGTCCTGGAACGCGATGCGCACCGTGATGTTCGCCGGCAGGTCGACGCGGGCGACGAGGTGCTCGAGCGTGAACAGCCACGAGAGCCCGGTGCGGAGCGTCGTGGCGCCGGCGCGCGCGTGCTCGATCGTGATCACCATGCGCGCGAGGCCCGGCCAGTAGCCGGTTGCCATGAGGTCGATCACGCCGTGCTCGATCTCGAGCGCGCCCACGCGCACGGGCGGCTGCTTCGGCCGCGGCGGCAGGACGAGCGCGCCGGCGCCGCTGATCGCGAGGCGCCCGCCCTTCACCTTCACGCGCCGCGGCTCGCGATCGAAGAGCACCCAGCCGAGCGGCGCGATGTCGACCTCGAGCCTCTCGATGTCGAGCTCGAGCGAGTCGACCTTCCGCCGCTCCAGGTGCAGGTCGGTCACGCGCGCCCCGCCGCTGATGAGGCCGACCTCGGCGCCGCCGACCCGCACCTCGGCGTCGAGCGATCCGGCGAGCCTGGCCTGGATCTTGTCGGCGACGATGCCGGCCGCGATCCACCCCACGATCACGAGGATCACGAGGTACGCGGCCGCGAAGACCGCGAGCCCGAGGCCGATGCGCGCCACCCGTCGCACGATCTGTCATGTAGCACGCGCGCGCCCGTGAATGTCCCCTCCCCCGGCCGCGTCACAGCCTGGCCGTCCCTTCGCTCCCCACCGCCGAGGAACCCCATGTTGCGCCTGTCCCGCTTCTCTCGTCCGGCTCGTTTGGCCCTCCCGACCATCGCCGCCGCCCTCGCCATCGCCGTCACGGCGCCCATCGTCGCCGAGCAGGTCTCGGCCCAGCCGGTTCGCCGGGATCACCGTGACGACGCGCGGCTGCGCGCCGAGCTCGACCAGGTTCGCACCGAGCTCGCGCACTACCAGGCGGCCTACACCGAGCTCGCCGCCGGCCTCGATCAGGTCGAGCGCCTGAACCTGCGGAACCGGGACCGCCGGCTCAAGTCCCAGATCAGCCGGGCGATCACGGGGGCCGAGCGCAAGGCCGCGCAGCACGTCCAGCCCTGGTCGTACGAGCAGGAGCAGCCCGGCTGGCGCGACCGCGACGACTGGCGCCACGTCCGCGACCGGCGCACCGACCCGCGCGCGCCGTCCCTGCCCACGCCGTACGCGATGGCCGATCGCGACTTCCGCGCCCTCGCCGATCAGATCGGCCGCGCCGCGTTCGCCGACGACAAGCTCGGCCTCGTCCGGACCGCGGCGCAGACCAACCACTTCACCGTCGCCCAGGTGATCGCGCTCATGCAGCTCGCCAGCTTCGACGACACGCGCGTCGAGATCGCGGCGACGTGCGCGCCCCGCGTCACCGACGGCGAGAACTGGTTCCAGGTCTACGGCGCGCTGTCGTTCTCGTCATCGCGCGAAGCTCTGCGCGAACGGCTGGGCGGCCGGTGAGCTGACCGACGGCGCCCGCGTCGGAACGTGGGTCGGCGTCGGCGGCGGCGGGTAGGTCACGCCGCTCTTCCAGTGCGCGCCCAGGCCGTACCCGCACCGCGCGGCGAGCGCGCGCTGCCGCTGGCTCATGCTCTCGGGCGACACGTCCGACGCGCGGCGCACCTCGCTGCATGCGTGATCGCGGTAGCTCCAGGTCGACATCGGGAAGCCAGCCCGGTCGCGGTGAGGCCATGACGCCTCGCTCATGCACGCCGTTGTGAGCGACAGGGACAGGAGGGAGAGGACGGTGAGCTTGCGCATGGTCGGCCGCAGAGCAAGCGGTGCACCATGTCGTTCCTCGTCGAGAAAGCACCACCGTCCGCCTGCGACATGAGGTGCGACCGCCACAGGTGTGGCGCGAATCGCACGCTCGCCGCCGTGGTAGCGTGCGCGACCGAAAGGAGCCCTGATGCGCTTCCCCGTCGCCGCGACCGCTCTCCTCTCCGCCGCGCTGGCCACCGCCTGTGGCGGATCCGGCAAGAAGACCCCGCCCGGGCCCCCACCGCCCGACGGCCCGCGCACCGCGAACGTCTCGCTCGCCGACGTCGGGCTCGAGGCCGCGTCGCTCGACAAGACGGCCGACCCCTGCACCGACTTCTTCCAGTACACGTGCGGCGGCTGGCTCGCCGCCAACGAGATCCCCGCCGACAAGGCGCGCTACGCGCGGTTCACGGAGATCGACGACAAGAACGACAAGGCGGTGCGCGCGATCCTCGACGAGCTCGCGGCCAAGCCGGCCGGCGACAAGCTCGGCGACTTCTACGCGTCGTGCCTCGACGAGGCGGCGATCGAGACGCGGGGGACGAAGAGCCTCGATCCGCTCCTCGCGACCATCAAGAAGGTGAAGGACGGGAAGACGCTCCAGGCCGCGGTCGCGCAGCTCCACGAGCACGGCGTCCCGGCGTTCTTCGGCGTGGCGGTGTTCGCCGACTTCGCCGACTCGACGACCAACATCGTGTACCTCGACACCGGCGGCCTCGGCCTGCCGGAGCGCGACTTCTACGTGAAGGACGAGTTCGCGCCGGCGCGCAAGGCGTACGAGGAGCACCTCGTGCGGCTCTTCGGGCTCCTCGGCCACGGCAAGGCGGCGACGAAGCTCGCGGCCGACGTCATGGCGCTCGAGACGCGCATGGCGAAGCTGACCAAGACCGGCGTCGAGCGGCGTAACCCGATGGCGATGTACAACCCGACGGACGTCGCCGGCCTCGCCAGGCAGGCGCCGGGGTTCGACTGGACGGCGTACTTCACGGCGCGCGGCAAGGGCGCGCCCGGCAAGATCAACGTCACGACGCCCGACTTCGTCGCCGGCATGAGCGCGCTCGTGAAGGAGGTCAAGCCCGACGCGTGGCGCGCGTACCTGACGGCGCGCGTCGTGAGCGCGAACCCGCTCGGCCTGCCCAGGGCGTTCGACGACGAGCTGTTCACGCTCGAGCGGGCGCTCTCCGGCGTCGAGGCGCGGCCCGAGCGCTGGAAGCGCTGCGTCGAGGCGACGTCGTTCGCGCTGTCGGAGCTGCTCGGCCAGGTCTACGTCGAGCGCCACTTCCCCGGCGACTCGAAGGAGACGGCGACCACCCTCGTCGGCGCCATCACCGCGACGATGAACGAGCAGATGGGCACGCTCGACTGGATGAGCCCCGAGACCAAGGTGCAGGCGCGCGGCAAGCTCGAGAAGATCGAGGCGCTGATCGGGTACCCCGACGCGTGGCGCACGTACGACTTCGCGATCACGCGCGCCGACTTCGCGACCAACGCGCTCCTGGCGGGGGCGTTCGAGTCGAAGCGCCAGTTCATGAAGGCCGGCACGCCGTACGATCGCAGCGAGTGGCTCATGCCCGCGTTCCTCGTGAACGCGTACTACAACCCGCTGGCCAACAACACCGCGCTCCCCGCCGGCATCCTGCAGCCGCCGTTCTTCGCGAGCGGGCGCTCGATCCAGGCGAACCTCGGCGGCATCGGCATGGTCGTCGGCCACGAGCTCACGCACGGGTTCGACGACCAGGGCGCGCAGTTCGACGCGCAGGGCAACCTGAAGAACTGGTGGCAGCCCGCCGACCTCACGTCGTTCCAGGGCAAGGGAAAGTGCCTGGCGAGGCAGTACGACACGTTCGAGGTGCTGTCCGGCAAGTTCGTCAACGGCGAGCTCACGCTCGGCGAGAACATCGCCGACCTCGGCGGCATCAAGCACGCGTTCCTCGCGTACCGCGCGCTGCGCGCGGGCACCGACACCGTGTTCGTCGCGGACGGGCTGAGCGAGGACCAGCAGTTCTTCGTGGCGGTGGGCCAGGCGTGGTGCTCGAAGGATCGCCCCGAGGAGGCGCTCAAGCGGCTCACCGACGACGTGCACGCGCCGCCGAAGTGGCGCGTCAACGGCGCGCTGCGGAACCTGCCGCAGTTCGCGGCGGCGTTCGGCTGCAAGCAGGGCGCGTTCATGGCCCCGGCGCCCGCGGAGATGTGCAGCGTCTGGTAGCGGCGGAAGGACCGGGCGGGAGGAAGAAGTAGAAGGGTAAGGGTGAGGGTAAGGGTAAGGCTCAGATCCTCGAGCGGGGTCTGAGCCTTACCCTTACCCTTACCCTTACCCTTCTACGATCACTTGGGGCGGGGCAGCGACATCGGGAAGCCCGCGGCGTCGCTCGCGGCGAGCTCCATGTCGGCGTCGCCGATCTGGAAGGCGCGCTGGAGGAGCACGACGAAGGGGATGAAGCGCCAGCGCGAGAGCTGGACGGTGGGCTCGGCGCAGAGCGCGTAGACGACCATCCAGTAGCGATCGACGGGGTCGGGCAGCGACTGCGCCATCTGCTGGAGCTCGACCTCGACGCCCATGCCGCCGCGCGGCCGCTTGAAGGACTGGTAGAGCAGCCCCTCGATCTCGTGATCGCGGAGCGCCATGTCGGGGATCGCGACGAGCAGGTCGCGCAGCTCGAAGCGGTGGTCGTCGGTGATCTTGCCGAGCGTGAGCGCGCGCAGCGTGAACACCTCGACCACGACGGGCACCAGGCTGCGCAGGCGCAGGAGACGGTCGTCGAGGTAGCGCAGCGCGCGCTGCTCGCGCGCCGCCTGGAAGATGTCCTGGGCCTCGTAGGGCGCGAGCCGCAGCGCGAGCCGCAGGTTCTCGAGGTACGCGAGCTCGGTCTGCGCGACGTTCGCGTCGGCGACGACGATCTCGCACGCCATCGCCATCGCCGTGATGCGGTGGAGCCGCGCCGGCAGCCCCTTGGCGATCGCCGGCACGCGCGCCAGCGCGCCGCCCGCGAACTTGACCGCGTCGGTCGCCAGCTCGAGCAGGAGCTTGGAGTTCGCCTGCGAGAGACCGGCGAACATCTCGTGCTCCTCGACGCGCTTGTTGAGCACTTCCTGCTCGCGCGCGTCGATGTTGCCGTCGGCGTCCATCGCGCCGATCATCGCCTCGACGAGGAAGCGCCGTGGATCGTTGGGGCGCAGCGCCCCCGCGATGACGTCGCGAGCCCGCTTGTCCATCGGGGCGACACTAACATTGTTAGGGAGCCAGCGCGTCGATTGCACCGGTAGACAGAGCCGCAATCACCGCCGCTGTGACAGCCCAGAGGACGGCATCGTTCGGCAACCCGCCGTGCGCACGTGAGGCCGGCCTGCCACGGACCGCACCCGCGACGGCGGCGAGCGCGATCGCCACGCCCAGGAACGGGCCGAACGGAAGCGGCCGCGGCCGTTCCGCGTCGAGCCGCGCGCGCCGCGCCCGGATCGCCGTGCGATCCGGCTCACGCCCGGCCCGCGCCTCCGCCTCCGCCCAGGTCGCCACGTCGCGGT
>JAIOII010000695.1 GCA_019912685.1 Kofleriaceae bacterium | reverse complement strand
GCTCGGCGCCGGCTACCTCGGCGGCGTGCTCGCCGGCTCGGGCGGCCTCTTCTTCCTGCCGCTCCTCGCCGGCTCGATCGCCTCGTGGCCGGTCGTCGAGATGCTGACCCGCGGCCTGCCGTCGATGGACATGGCCGTCTTCGGCGGCACCGCGCACGGCAACCCGCTCTTCATGAGCCTGCTCATCCCGCTCGGCCTCGTCGCGCTCGGCGCGAGCCACCCGAAGATGCGCGGCCTCGTCGCCGGCGTCGCGGTCGGCGTGGCGGCCCACCTGCTCTTCTTCGCGGTGGTGCCGGTGTTCGACCTGCGCTGGGTCCCGGGCACGGCGGGCATGCTCGACACGCTGTGGCTCGCCGGCAACGCGGCGCTCTGCGCCGGGCTCGCGATCCTGACGCTGCGCCGCTAAGTCAGTCGTCGCAGCCGTCGCAGGCGCAGCAGCCGCCGTTCGTCGACTGGCACTCGTTGCTGTCGCAGTCGTCGCCGCGGCAGCAGACGTGCGCGTCGCACGCGGCGTCGCCGTTGCAGAAGATCTCGCACGCGAGCGCGGTACAGTCGACGCCGCCGTCCTCGCACGCGGCGTTGCCCATGCAGGTGACGTCGCAGGTCAGGCCGGCGCAGTTGATGCCGGCGTCGCACGCGTCGGTGCCGGAGCACGTGATCACGCAGCTCGTCGCCTGGAGGCAGTCGACGACGCCGGTCTCGCACGCGCCGTCGCCGACGCAGTTGACCTCGCAGGCCCGTCCCGGCGGGCATGTGACGCCGGTCAGGCACTGCGCCGGCCCGCAGTCGATCACGCACGTGCCGTCCGCGCGGCAGCTCGTGCAGGCCGCGGGGCACAGCGCCGCGTCGGTCGTCGACGCCGCGTCGGTCGCCGACGTCGCGTCGGTCGTGGTCCGCGCATCGATCGAGCTCGCGTCGCCGGCGGGCTCGTCGGCGTCGCTCGTGGCGGCCGCGTCATCCGAGCTCGTCGCGTCCTCGTCCACCGCGCCGCGCGGCTGGAACTGACACGCGGAGATCACCACGAGCGCGCAGGCGGCGAGGACGCTCCGCATACGTCTACAGTGCCCGAGCGAGCGGGCGCGGTCGCAAGAGATCGTGTTCGGCGGGCGCCTGTACGGCCCTTGCGCAGCGCGAGGTCTCGGCGGATGCTGCGCGCATGTCGTCCGGGGTCGTACCAGCGCAGCGCCGGCACCGGCTCGTCGTCGCGCGCGAGCAGTACAAGTTCTCGTGCGCGCACATGACGGTGTTCCCCGACGGCACCAAGGAGCGCCTGCACGGCCACAACTACCAGGTCGGCGCCGTCGTCGAGCTCTCCGACGTGAGCTTCGCGCACATGATCCCGTTCGCGCCGATCAAGGAGGCGCTGGCGGCGATCTGCGCCGACTTCCGCGAGCGCGTGCTGCTCGCCGCGAAGAACCCGTACTTCACGCTGGTGCGCGACGACGGCGTCGAGCTCGAGCTCACGCTCTGCGGCAAGCGCTACGTCTTCCCCCGCGAGGACGCGCTGCTCCTGCCGATCGACAACATCGCCGTCGAGCCGCTTGCCGCGCACGTCGCCGACCTCCTGCTCGCGCGCCTGGGCGACGTCTTGCCCGCCGGCGTCGCGACGGCGCTCGAGGTCTCGATCCACGAGGGCCCCGGCCAGGGCGCCTCGTGTCACGTCGCGCTGGGTCACTAGCGCCCCGGTGTATGCGCGCGCCCGGGTCCGGGGGGACCCGCATGTGGGCAGGACGTGCCGTGAGGACGCGGAGTTGGAAGCCGGCACGCCGCCTGCTCTAGGGCTCGGCCACAACCCGAACCCACAGAAGCAGGAATCCCATGAGCACGATCCGCATCCTCTCGTCCGTCGCCCTCGCCCTCGCCCTCGTCGCCACCGGCTGCGGCGACAAGAAGAAGACCGAAGGCCAGAAGACCACCGAATCCGGCACCACGGCGGCGACCGGCGGCGCCGGCGGCGGCGGCGAGGCCAAGAAGGGCGGAGGCGAGCTCGCGAAGCTGCAGGCGCAGATCGACGGCGCGAAGACGAAGGACGACATCGACGCCGTGTTCGAGGGGTGCATGGGCGCCGCGATCGACCTGGCGATGAACGGCGTGAAGGAGCCCGACAAGGACCCGGCCTACCGCGCGACGTGCAAGGTCGGGCTCGCGAAGAAGCGCGCCGCGCTCGTCATCGCCGACTCGACGCCCGACAAGATGAACGTCATGTGCCTGTCGGCGTCGATGCAGCTCGAGGAGCTCGCCGGTGAGGGCGGCCCCGAGGCCGCCGAGATGAAGCAGCTCGAGGCCGACGTGAACAAGGCCTGCGGGCTCTGATCGCCCTGACCGGCGCGCGCTACATGACGCGCCGGGGCGAGACCACGGCGTTGGCGATGAGCAGGCCGGCGACGATCGCCATCGCGACGACGAACATCGCGAAGGTGGTCTCGATGCCGGTCAGCGTGTCGCGATCGAGCAAGGACGAGATCCCGCGGAAGCCGAGGCTGCCCGGCACGAGCAGGATCATCGCCGGCACCAGCACGACCTGCTGCGGCCGGTCGAGGCCGCGCGCGTAGAGGTTGGCGAAGATGCCGAGCGCGAACGCGCCGACGAGGACGCCGAGCTCGCCGCCGAGCAGCTCGGTACCCTCGCGCGCGCCCGCGAACCCGACGAGCGCGGCGAGCAGGATCCAGCCGATCGCGGCGCGCTCGGCCTGACACACGACGACCATCCCGAGCACGGCGACGAGGAAGGCGATCCACACGCTCCACGCCGGCAGCGCGACGGGCGTGTCGGCGGCGATCGTGAACAGCTCGCCGGCGAGGCGCTCGCCGAGCGCGACGCCGAGCCCGAGCTCGAGCAGGACGACGAACGCGCCCATGAGCCGCGCCGTCCCGGAGACGAGGTTGCGCGTCGCGAGCTCGGTCATCGCGGTGGTGAGCGTCATGCCGGGCAGGAGCGCGATGAGCGCGGAGATCGTGACGATCGACGGGTGCACGCCGCCGACGGTGCCCG
This sequence comes from Kofleriaceae bacterium, assembly GCA_019912685.1. Taxonomy (GTDB): domain Bacteria; phylum Myxococcota_A; class Polyangia; order Haliangiales; family Haliangiaceae; genus UBA2376. The sequence continues at coordinate 41 of JAIOII010000695.1, read as the reverse complement.
CCAGCGCGCCCGCGCCGAACGCCGCGACGAACGCGCCGAGC
>JAIOII010000694.1 GCA_019912685.1 Kofleriaceae bacterium | reverse complement strand
ACGCCGCGCCGGCGGCGAAGGCCGCGCCGCTCTCCCGCGAGACCCGCGCGGCGTACAAGCAGCACCTCTCGGCCGGTCGCAAGGCGGCCAAGGCGGCGAGGTGGTCCGAGGCCATCACCGCGCTCGAGGCCGCGCTGGTCGCGATCCCCGGCGACGATCGGGCGCTGGGCGAGCTGTCGTGGGCGGCGTTCTCGGCGGGTGACTTCGCCAAGGCCCGCACCTCGGGCAAGGCCAGCGTCCTGGGCTCCACCGATCCCAAGGTCAAGGCGGCGTCGCTCTACAACCTGGGCCGCGTCGAGGAAGCCGACGGGAAGCTGCCGGCCGCCGCCAACCTCTACCGGCAATCGCTCGCGCTGCGCGACAGCAAGATCGTGAAGGCCCGGCTCGACGCGCTCGGCAAGGACGCGCCGCTGGCCGACGAGCCCTTGCCGTGCACCACGCCGATGCCCGAGGCCGAGCTCTGCGCGTGCCTGAACGCGACCACCGCCAGGTACCTCGACAAGCCGGAGGACGCGGCGTGCAAGCTCTCAGCCGCGGGCGCCGATGGCTTCGAGATCGCGACCTACACGGTGAGCTCGATGGAGGAGCAGCACGCGCTGGTCGCCCAGCAGGCGGGCGGATGGACGGTGGTCGCGCTCCTCGCCCACGTCTACAACCCCGGCATGATGGGCATCAACGAGGAGTGGTCGCTCGCCGATCCGGTGGAGGCGACCATCGGCGGTCATCAGGTGGTGCGCTTCACGTACAAGAAGTCACGCTCCGACACCGACATGGGCATCGACGAGGTCGAGGACGAGGAAACCGAGTCGCTGGTGGTGTGCGTGCGCGGCAGCGGGAGGACCCCCACGACCTGTCCGATCGACGTGATCGTCTCGTACACCTACGTCCGCGATCGCCTCGGCGTCGCCGATGACGAGGAGATGACCGACGTCGCCGACCTCCGCACCAAGGGCCTGCCCATCAGGTCGGAGCGAAAGGTCTCGGTCGAGATCGGCGCCGACGGCGTCGCGAAGCTCCGCGCCGTCGCCGGCCAGACCGACGCGTCGGTGCTGGGCGACAAGAAGCTCTGGTGACGATCGCGGCGCCGGCCGGTATCAGTCGGCGAGCTTGCCCATCGAGGCGGCGTCGGTGACGGCGGTCGCCTGGTGCGCTCCCTTGTAGATGTAGAAGTTGCCGTCGGGCTCTTCCTTCATGCCCTCGCCCTTCCACCAGCTGTCGCTGATGCCGGCGCCGGCCGGCGGCGTGTCGCTGTACTGGAAGTTGCTCGCGCCGGCCTGCGACTGCAGCGGCTGATACGAGCCGTCCTTGCCCGTCGTGTGCGCGTGACCGTTGCCCTCCGCCATGATCACGCCGACGTGGCCGGACGTCACGCCGTCGATCTTCGACGCCTGGATGATGGCGACGCGCCCGGCGTTCGCGGCCTCCTGGGCCTCCTTCGCGCTCTTCGTGCGCGTCCACCCGAAGTCGCCGCCCCACTTGTTGAGCCACGCGCCGATGTTGTTCGCCGACAGCTCGACGACGGGCACGTTGTTCTTCTTCATCTCCTCCTGCGACATCTTCCTGGCGATGCCGAGGTCCGCGTACCAGACGCGAGGTAGGTAGCCACCCATCGCGTTCACCATGTCCGTCGCATAGACGTTGCAGTACGTCGTCCCTCCCTTCTTCTTGTAGCGGGCGTCGGAGGTCTCGGTGGAGAGCGTGTCGGCGATGGCGCGCTGGGCGCTGCGCCACAACGCCTTGCGACACGCCTCCACGTCGACCTCCGGCCGTCCCGGCGCGGGCTTGCGCTTCGACCTGGGCTGCTCGAGGACGTCGCCCAGCTGATGGAGCTCGTCGCCGCCGTCGAACATCCCGCCGATCATCCCGCCGACCGCGTCGCTCGCTGCGTCGGTCGCGTCGGTCGTTGCGTCGACGGCCGCCGCGGCCGCGGCCGCGACCGCGTCCTTCTGCCGTTGCTCGAGATCGGCCAGGCGCGCGACGATCGCCTCCGGATCGAGCCCGGCGCCGAGCGCGACGATGTCGGGCTCGGTCCCCAGGTGGGTTCGCAGATGCGCTCGGTACTGCTCGCGCAAGCTCGTCGCCTGGTCACCGGCGAGCCCGTAGCGCTGCGGCGGGTTGTTCCAGTCGATGGTCTTGTCGAGGTTGGGCCCGACGTGCGTTGCCTTGTTGTAGACCGGGCCCACCGGCGTGCGCGCGATCGCCGCGCCGGCGCCGCCCGTCACCCGCGCGGGCGCACCCTGCACCATCGCGTCGGCGGCGCGGTCGGCCTCGAGCTCGGAGGCATCGGCGGGCTGCGAGAGCTCGAGCTGGTGCTGCACGGTCGGCGACGAGCCGGCCTGCTGCTGGGTGTGCGCCACCTCGTGGGCGAGCAGGTGCAGGCCGAACGGGTCGTCGGGCTGGAACCTGCCCGCGCCGAAGTGGATGTCGTTGCCGACGGCGAACGCGTGCGCGCCGACGGCCTCCGCCGCCTGCGCCGAGTCCGCGCCGGTGTGAACGCGGACGGCGCCGAGGTCCGCGCCGAGCGACTGCTCGAACGTCGATCGCGCCCTCGCCGGCAGCGGCGCTCCTTCACCCGCAGGAAGCAGGCCCGCCGTGGGGTCGGGCCCGGTCGTCGCGACGTCGGCGCTGGGCGGGCGGGCAGGCAGGCTCGCCGAGCGGCTGATGCGCCCGGGCGCGACACCCGTCCCCGCGGGGCTCGCCCCGGTGCCCGGGATGACCTGTCGATGGAGCTTCGTCATGCCTACGGTCGAGACCGACGGCCAGGTTCGTGAGCCCCGATCGGGCGCCGATCAGCGCCGTCGCCGCCGCGCGCCGTCGCGTCGCGCCGGGGCCGGCGGCGCCTCGGGATCGAGGTAGTCGGGCAGGCGCGGCGACCAGGTGGTCGTGAAGATGATCGACGACTCGACGTGCGCGACGTCGTCGCGCGACGACAGCTCGTCGAGGATGAGATCGCGCAGGTGGCGCGCGCTGCGCACCGCCACCTGGACCAGGAAGTCGACCTGGCCGGCCACGTGGTGGACCGCCACCACCTCGGGCAGCGCCAGGAGATGGGCGCGGAAGGCCTCGACCTCGGCGCGCGCGTGCTGGCGGAGCCGCACCGCGATCATCGCCTCGAGCTCGATGCCGAGCGCCCGCGGATCGATCTCGGCCCAGGCCCCGCGCACCACGCCGCGGGCGCGCAGGCGGCGGACCCGCTCCAGGCAGGCCGACGGCGACAAGCCGACCCGCGCGGCCAGCTCCTTGTTGGAGCGCCGAACGTCCTCCTGGATCGCGGCCACCAGGGCGCGATCGATGCGGTCCAGGAGGCCCGGCGCCGGCTCGTTCCGCATTCTATTCGGTACGGTCTTCACAGAACGGACGATATACGGATGGGTATGGGTGATGCCAACTTCGATCCGGTCCGCTCCCTGGCCGCGGCTCGCCACCCCTTCGGCGAGCACGGCGGCGTCAACCGCAGCATCGAGGCGTCGACGACGTTCACCGTGCTGGCCGCCGACACCATGCCGGCGATCTTCGCCGGCCATCGCACGCCCGATCGCGACGGCTGCTTCCTCTACACCCGGCACTTCAACCCGACGGTGTACGAGCTGGGGCGCGAGCTCGCCGCCCTCGAGGACACCGAGAGCGGCTACGCCTGCGCCAGCGGCATCGCCGCGATCGCGGCCACCGTGCTCCAGCTGTGCGACGCCGGCGACCACGTGGTGGCGTCGCGCGCCATCTACGGCGGCAGCCACGCGCTCCTGCGCGAGCTCCTGCCGGCGAAGAGCGGCATCACCACCACGTTCGTGCCCATCACCGACCTGGCCGCGGTCGAGGCCGCGATCACGCCGCGCACGCGCGTGCTGTTCACCGAGACCCTGTCAAACCCGACGCTCGAGGTCGCCGATCTCGCCGCGCTGGCGGCGATCGCCCACCGCCACGCGGTCAGCCTGGTCGTCGACAACACCTTCTGCCCGGTGATGGTGACCCCGTCGCGGTTCGGCGCCGACGTGGTCGTCCACAGCCTGACCAAGTTCATCAACGGCGCCTCCGATCTGGTGGCGGGCGCGGTGCTGGGGCGCGCGGACTTCATCGGTCGCCTCATGGATCTGCACACCGGCACCCTGATGCTCCTCGGGCCCACCATGGATCCGCGGGCCGCGTTCGAGGTCTCGATGCGGCTGCCGCACCTCCCGCTGCGCATGGCCGAGCATGCCCGGCGCGCCCACGTCCTGTGCGAGCGGCTGGAGCTGCTCGGCGTGGCGGTGCGCTACCCCGGGCTGCGCTCGCATCCGCAGCACGCGCTCCTGCGCGGGCAGCTCAACCCGGGCCAGGGCTTCGGCGGGCTGTTCACGCTCGATCTCGGCACCCGGGCTCGCGCCCACGAGCTCATGGAGGTCCTGCAGAACCGTCACCGCTTCGGGTTCATGGCCGTGAGCCTCGGCTACGCCGAGACCCTCATGTCGGCGTCGGCGAGCAGCACCTCGAGCGAGCTGCCCGACGAGGCGCTCGCCGCGGCCGGCATCGGGCCCGGCCTGGTCCGCATGTCGATCGGCATCACCGGCGACCTCGAGGATCGCTGGCGGGCGCTGGCGTCGGCGCTGCGCGAGGTGGGCGCGGTGCCCTGAGCAGCCCCCGGCCGTGCTACCAGGGCCGGGTGTTGCCCTCCGTCGCGCCGCGCTCGCCGGTCCTGGTCACCGGCGCCGCCGGCTTCATCGGCTCCCACGTGAGCCGCGCGCTGCTCGCGCGCGGCCACCGGGTCGTGGCGCTCGACGATCTGTCGGGCGGGTTCCGCGACAACCTCGACCCGCGCGCGAGCTTCGTCGAGGGATCGATCCTCGACGTCGCGCTGGTCGACCGCCTGTTCGACGATCACCGGTTCGGCGCCGTCTTCCACCTGGCGGCCTACGCGGCCGAAGGCCTGAGCCACTTCATCCGCCGGTTCAACTACCAGAACAACCTGATCGGCAGCGTGAACCTCATCAACGCGTCGATCCGCCACCAGGTCGGGTGCTTCGTCTTCACCTCGTCGATCGCGGTCTACGGGCGCGCGACGCCGCCGGTCACCGAGGCCATGCCGGTCGCGCCCGAGGATCCGTACGGCGTGGCCAAGGCCGCGGTCGAGATGGACCTGCAGAGCGCGCGCGAGGTCTTCGGGCTGCGCTCGATCATCGTGCGACCGCACAACGTCTACGGCGAGGGGCAGCACATCGGCGACCGCTACCGCAACGTGGTCGGCATCTTCATGAACCAGATCCTGCGCGGCGAGCCGCTGACCATCTTCGGCGACGGCAGCCAGACCCGCGCGTTCACCCACGTCGACGACGTGGCCCCGGTGATCGCCGACGCGATCGACCGGCCGGCCGCGTACGATCACGTGTTCAACCTGGGCGCCGATCGCGCGGTGTCGGTGAACGAGCTCGGCGAGCTGGTCAGCCGGGCGATGGGCGTGCCGTTCCGGCCCCGCTACCTGCCGGCCCGGGTCGAGGTCGCGCACGTCCACGCCGATCACGCCCGCGCCCGTGCGCTGCTCGGCTACGAGGACCGCACCGATCTCGAGACCGGGCTCCGCGCGATGGCCGCGTGGGTGCGGCAGCACGGCGCGCGCACGAGCCCGCCGTTCGCGGCGATCGAGCTCGACCGCGGGCTGCCGCCGTCGTGGCGCGAACCCTGAGGTCGTGACGCTCAGGCGCCGGCGCGCCAGGCGCGCAGCGTCGACTCGATGCGCGCCAGGTAGCCGTCGTCGCGCACGACCTCCTGGTAGCCGGGGACCGCGCCGACCCACGCGCCCATGCGCGGGTTGGGCGCCGCGGTGAGGTACATGGTGGGCAGGCCCAGCATGGCCGGCCCGTCCATGCCGGCGGTGGTGACGCCGAGCTGACCGACGAGCCCGTGCGCGCGCCGCAGCTGCTCGAAGAGCTGGAGCTGCGCGCGCCGCATGTCCTCGCCCTGGAAGCGCGGCTGCTTCCAGAAGAGCGTCAGGTCGATCGCACCGGGTGGGAGGTCTCCGCCCCGGATCGCGTCACCGATCAGCACCGGCACGAGGTCCGCCGCGCGCGCCCGCGCGACCAGCGCGACGAGCTCCGGATAGCTCGTGTTGCGGTCGGGATGGTGCGCGCCGTGGCGCACCCAGACGAGCACCTTCGCGCGCGCGGGCGCGGCGTCCAGCGCGCGCGCCGCCCAGTCGACGAGGTCGGGA
>JAIOII010000693.1 GCA_019912685.1 Kofleriaceae bacterium | reverse complement strand
CCATGGTGATCACGCGGTGCATCGTCAGCGGCTGTGGGGCGTTCGTCGAGGATCGCCTGCGCCCGCTTCCCCCTGGTGACCCGCGCCCGCGGCCCCCGGTGGTCGTGGGCGAAAGCGTGCTGCCCCCACCCGTTCACGTCGGAGGTTTCCGATCCGGCGCCTCGAGTCCCGTCGCACGAAAGCAACGCGTGAGCGCTGCTGATCAACTCAACCTCGTTCAGACGGAGGTCCGCCGCGTCGCTCTCGCCGCGGCGTCGTCCTCGCGATATGCACCGCGCCCCTACCGAGAGACGCGCGCGTTTCGGACTCTAGTCGCGCGAGCATTGCGCCGATCGCAGTTCCCGCTCGACGAGCTCGCGAAGCTCGGGTACGTCACGCGCGACGAGGCGACTGCCCTCCGGCGGATGAGCGTGCGCGTCGTGGGAGACCTCTTCGCCGCGTCCAAGGGCGCGACTCCCGCGCTCCGACACGCGGTGCGCGAACGTCTTCTCGACGCCAGCGTCAAGTTGTTCAGCACGGAGACCTGATGGGCGAGCAGCTCGCAGAGGTGCCGAAGGACCTCACAGTCAACGAAGCCGTGCAGGCCGTGCGGCATCTGGCGAACGCGGGTCCCGCGCAGCAGGCGAACGCCGACAAGGCGGCGCGCATCCTCGCCGCGCTCGTGTATCAGGGGAGTCGAGCGCAAGGAGCTCGCCTTGATCCCGACAAGCTCGCTGAGCATCTCGCAGAGAGTTATCTCGATGGCGTCGGAGCGTGGACAACCGCTCGTCTCCAGCTCGTCATGGGCATGCAGCTGCGGGCGCAGAGGGACGCGTACGCGGGTGGAAACGGCGGCGACGCGCGAAACGCGGACGTCGCCAAGACCGATCCGGTCGAGCTATTCCGCGGCGAGTTCACCCACGAGGCGACGGACCTCGTCGTGCCCGGCGCTGGCATCGACTTCGCCTTCCACCGCACCTACCGGCACCAGACGGTCTACGACGGCCCGCTCGGACATCGCTGGGACCACGGCTACAACCTCTCGCTCCAGATCAACGACGTCTCCGCGTACCTGTGGACCGGTACCGGTCGCGCCGAGAACTACCAGCGTCACGGCCTCTGGGGCCAGACGGGCTACTACTTCTATCTCCCACCCGACGGAGTCCACGCCACGCTCGAGCCGATCGGGCTCGACCCGGAAGCACCGACCGGCTGGGCACGGCGTGCGCCCGACGGGGTGCGCCACATCTTCATGCCGGAACCCGGCTGGTCGGGCAGCTACCGCCTGACGCGGATTGAGGACCGCTGGGGGAACTACCTCGCATTCACCTACCAGGACGGGCGCATCTTCGAGTGCAAGGTGAACCACGAGGACCGACGCGTTCGGTTCTCGTACGACCAACTCGGCCGCATCACCCGCATCGAGGACTTCATGCGACGCGTGTGGCGCTACGTCTACGACAGTCATGGAGACCTGGTCCATGTCATCACGCCGTCTACCCCGTCGCGCAAGCGGGGCTGCGTAACCGAGTACCGCTACTCGACCAGCGAGCACCCGACGGGGCCGCTCGCTCACAACATGACCGACATCTTCGATGCCTCCGGCCGGCACTACCTCCGCAACCGTTACGGCACGAGCGTCGGGATGGAGGACTACAACCGCGTCGTCCACCAGCGCCTGGCGCATGGCGACTTCTGGTTCCGCTACGGCGCCGTCGACCCGGTCTTCAGTGGCGAGCTGCCGGTGCAGGACCGGCCGACCATGCGCGTCTGGGTGAAGGAACGGAACGGCTACCAGACCCTGTCGATCTACAACGCGTGGGGCGGCCTCCTGCGCAAGGAGGAGACGCACACGGTCAACGGAGGAAGGCGCGGCGCACGCGTCGTGTGGCGCTACCGCTACAACCGCGACGGCCAGCTCATCGCCAGCCGTTCGCCTGAAGGCGTGGTCACGCACGTGCTCACCGCGCGCGAACACTTCTATCGCGTCCACGACGTCGACACGAACGAGCCTGGCGCAGAAGACCGCCTCTGGAACGATCCACGGCTCGCCGCTGATGCCCGTCGGAGCTTCGGGCAGATACTCGCGACGGTGAGCCGCGCCCGCCACCGCCCGGGCACGGAGTTCGACTGGAGCGACCGATGGGGCGACGTCTACCAGGTCGGCGCCGACGACATCATCGTCAAGCACAGCTACGAGCCAACGTTCGGGCAGATCACGACGACGTCGGACCCGCGCGCGACCACGAGCCCGGACCCGTGGGCGATCGAGCCGCCCGACTATCACCGACTGCTCACCCGCTTCGAGTACGCCAACGACGCTACACGGGCTCTCCTGCGGGTCGTCTCGCCCACCCCCACGTTTCCGGACGGCACACCTGGAGAGCCCGCGATCACCGAGGTGCTCGAGCGAGACGGACGCGGCCGTGTGATGCGGGCACGCGATGCGGCCGGGACTGTGACCGAGACTGAGTACTACCGCCAGGCCGACGGGACGAAGGAGGGGTTCGTCCGGAAGTCCATCGTCGACGCCGGCGACCCCGGCTTGGGCCACCTCAACATCACCACGGAGGTCGCAGTGGACGACCTCGGCCGAGTGATCTCGAGGACGCTGCCGCGTCACGTCGAGGACGTGAACGGCGAAGGCCGCTTCGTCATGACGACGATCTTCGACGACCTCGACAGGATCACCGTTGCGCGAGGCCCGACCCCGCTCGCGTTCGAGACGCGCACGCGCTACGAGCCAGCAGGGAAGCCGGAGCGCGTTGAGGTCGACTGGTCCGATCCGCGCTGGCCGAGCGACCGGCCGAGCACCGTGCTCGTTCGCCGCTACAAGTACAACGAGGAACACCTCCTCGTCCGCGAGGAGTGGGGCGGCGAGGACATCGGACGCCACTTCCGCATTGCCCACAAGTACGACGCCGCCGGCACCCTGCGCTTCACGATGGCGGCGAACGACACGACCGTGCACTTCCGCTACGACTCTCGTGACCACCTCGTGAAGACGATCCGCTCGTATGGCGTCTCCGGCGAATCGATCGAGGTCGTGACCCGCGACAGGGACGGCCGGGTCGTCGCCACAACGTCGGGCGAAGGCCGCCGGCAGACGTACGAGCTCGATGTCTTCGGCCGCACAGTCGCGGTCACCGATCCCCTCGGCAACGTGACCCGGACATCCTACGACAAGGCTGGCCGGCCGACCGTGGTGCGCCATTTCGAACGGCGCGAGGATGGGAGCGACTGGCTGCTGGCGCGCACCGAGACGGCATACGACGAGGTCGGGCGAGCCATCCGCGCCGTTGCGAATCGCTTCGATGAACCACTACCGGCCTCAGACCTCGCGACCGACTACGAAGCGGCTCCTGGGCCAGGTCGGCGCGTTGAGTCTCAGACGTTCTTCGACGCTGCTGGACGTGTGGTGGCGGTGGTCGACCCCCTGGGCAACCGCACGACCTCGGACTACGACGCGATCGGGCGCCTCATTCGCGTGACCGATGCGATGGGCAACCGCGTTGAGTCCCGGTACGACGCGCACGGTAATGTCGTGCGCAAGGATCGGCTCGATGTCGTCCGCGACCTAGCGGGCAACATCCTGGCGCAGGAGGTGCTCACCTGGACGGGGACCTATGACGAGCGCGACCGCCTAGTCGCCGAAAGCGATGGTCTCGGAAACACGACTGAGTTCCGGTACGACAGCCTCGACCGTCGTGTGCTCACGCAGGACCCGCTCGAAAACATCACCGAGGTCGACTATGACCTCTACGGTCGGCTGATATCGACGACCGAGCGCCGCACCGACAACGGACTCGGAACGGGGAACCCGCTCGAGCCTGCGATCGTCCGCTATGAGCGCGACCGCAGCGGCAACCTGCTCGCGCAGGTCGACGCTCGTGGCCGGCGCACCGAGTACCGTTATGACCGTTCGAACCGTGTCATCGAGCAACTCTTCCCGGATGGTGCGCGCGTAGTCACCCGCTACGATCGCGACGACCTCATGGCCGCGGTCCGCGACGCCCACGGTGTGGTCCTGCGCCATGAGTACGACGGCACCGCGCGCCTTCGGCGCACGGTTGTCGATGATGCAGAAATCGATTCCAACCTGCGGCTAGAAGGCGCACGCATGGTCGAGCTCGACTATGACGGACTCGACCGCGTGACCGTCGCGCGCAACGGGGTAGCGACGATCGCGACCCAGTACAACTCGTTCGGTCAGGCATTCCGCGAAGAGACGATTGTTCACGCCGCCGACGACCTTCCCATGACGTACGAGCGAAGCTTTGACGACGCCGGGCGCCTCGCCAGCATCGTCTATCCCGGTGGCCGCCGAGTGCGGTATGATCGGGATGCGCTCGGCCGCCTGCGAGAGGTCGTGCATGAAGCCGACGGCTTCGGCTATCCGGGCCAGACGCGCCCGGGACCGCGCCCACTGGCGTCGTTCGCCTACGCCGGAGCCCGACTCCGAGAGCAGGGCCGCCCGAATGGTGTCACGACGCTGGTGGCGCACGACGCAGCCGGTCGACGGGTAGAGTTCCATCACCGCGCGCCGGGTGGAACCACCTTGCGGGTCCAGCAGCTCCACGATGCCTCGCGGAATCCGCGGCTGCGCCTTGAGGCAGCGACGACCCCGGAACAGCCGGCACCCTCGGACGCACAAGCGGAGCGGTTCGGCTACGACGCGCAGTACCAGCTCGCAGCGCGCGCCGACGCCTCCCGCCGGCCGTTTCAAGACGTCGCTCCGTTCGCGCCGCCCGCCACGCCACACGTGTTGGTGCCTCGCCGCCAACCGCTCATCGACGCGGCTGTCGGCCCGCTCCTGCCGCCGGTCCCTGCGGAGCCAGCCGACACCTGGACGTACGACCTCGTGGGCAACCGCGAGCAGGTGCGTGTGGACGGAACGACGCACGACTACGGCGAGGTCAACGATCGCGACCAGTATCAAGCGATCGAGGGGATCGAGCGTGCATACGACGCATCTGGGAATCTGATCCGGGACGGTCGCTTCGAGTACCGCTACGACGCGTGGCGGCGGCTCTGCCGCGTCATCGCCCTCAACGGCGAGGACGTGGCGGAGTACTCATACGACGCAACCGGCCGTCGCGTAGTGGAGCGCGTCGGAGGCGCTGCCACGCTTGCGATCGCCAACGACGGCATGGATCGAGTGGCCGACTACCGCGCCGGCAGATGCGTCGCGCAGTACGTCCATGGAGACGCGATCGACGACCCTCTCCATCTTGCAACGGGAGGCACCGAATTTTGGTGCCACGCGGATCATCAGGGTTCGGTGCGTACCGTCACCGACGGCACGGGCGCGGTCGCCGGCAGCTTTCGGTACGATCCGTTCGGCCGCCTACTCGAGGCAGTGGGCATCGAACTCGGCCCACCGCAGGTTGATGGGTTCGTGCAGCCATTTGGCTTTGGCGGGCGGCCGTTCGACCCCGCTGTGGAGCTTTACGACCAGCGAGCCCGAACGTATGACCCTGCGGTGGGTCGGTTCCTCCAGCGGGATCCGGCCGGAGCGATGGATGGGACAAATCTCTATGCGTTCGCCGGGAATCAACCGGTGGCCTACGGAGATCCATCGGGGCTCGGCCGACAGGAACGTTTGCCCTCCCACGTGGATGGAGACGCCAAGCAGTCGTTGTTCCAGCGTCGCCATCCAGATCTGTTCGACGCGTCGCTCGCGCGCGGTGCAGCGGCTGAAGCCCAGCCTACGGTCGAATCCTTGCCGGACGCGCCGCCGGTGCGCACCGTGTCCGCAACGCGAGAGCTAATCCACCGCTTCAATCGAGAAACAGCAGATAACCCGATGCTGTACGGCGTGAAGGCATCTGATCCGCGCGCGACGCTTCATCCAGTCGAACACGTAGTCAACGTTCACGGCAGCACACCGCAGACGGGTGCTCCATCACCGTGGATCTCCGGATCTCGTCGGCCGGGCGGTGCAAAGCTGATCGTTGGCGACCCCATCTACATCGACTTGGAGGTTGTGAGGAAGGTGGGCGTGGAGTTCATCGACGAGAAGCCACTCGCCGCCATGGCCCGCGAGTACGCCGAGATGCACCCAGAGAAGCGCGCAAGCATCGAAACGTGGCTAGCGAATCAGCCCGACGAGCGGGAGGTCGTCTTCAAGGGAGACATTCCCCGCAGAGCAGTTGGTCGACCGAAGGTACGCTGGTGGAACGAGGGTGCTAGGTGGCTGGGACGAGTAAGCAAGCTCGAAACCGCATACCAGCTCGGTAAGGCGACCTACCAAAGCGTAAAGCAGCGCTCGATTCGTCCTCTCGGCGCGCAGCTGGTTCGGGAAGGCTCGTCCTACGCGGGTTCAGCTGTTGGATCGGCAGCCGGTGCGGCCTATGGCCTCCGTGGCGGTCCCTACGGTGCAATCGTGTACGGAATCTGGGGAGGGATCACCGGCGGCATCGTGGGCTACGAGGTTGGCGATAGGGCAGCGGACGAGATCTATGAGGATTGATCCGATCACGTTTCTGGGTTCACTGGAGGCTTGGCGGAAAGGGGAACTCGCGCGCCCACAGCACCTTCTGGCGGAACAACCTCGATGGCGGAAAAGAGCGCGAGAGGAGTTCCACTACGACGTTCTTGTCTGGTCGTTGATGATGGGCGAGTACGGTTTCGCCGAAGCGCTGCTCGATGCCGGCGCCCAGGTCTCGGCCCGAAACCGTGGCCGGCTTACCGCACTTCATTTCGCGGCAGACCGACGTGATCGGAGGGCTCTTCTCCTCTTGCTCGCGAAGGGCGCGGACGCTTCGCAGGGGCTCGTCTACGCGGTGCAGTGTTGGGATATGCCCATGATCGACCTGTTCCTGGAAGCCGGAGCAAATCGCAAGGTCGTCACGGAGGAGACCGTGTCGCTCTTCCGTGTCCATGGGCAGGTGCTGCGCCACCTCGCGGATGTTGGAGTGGAGCTTCCCAAGGGCATCGTGGACATGCTCGACAAGCGCGTCGCACTCGGCGATGACGGCCGGACGGCTATCCCAGACCCGAGGCCGTGGCGGGGCGAAGAGACTTGATCGAAGACCGCGCAGAGACGTCCTCTGCCGTCACCATGATGCCGTCACCGATGTGGAAGCCTGACACCTTCAAGGAGTTCCTCACCCGCCCCGTGCCGCCATCGGGCACCAAGCAGTGGAGCGCTTGGCAGCTCGAGTGTCGCGAGTTCGGACCCGACGCCGTCGACGTCGCCCTTGACGCATTGGAGAACGGTTCCGAGAACGAACAGTACGTGGCCGTCCTGGCGCTTCGACTGTTCGGGTACGAGGCGGACGCCGAAGGGTACGATGAGGAGTTGGTCTACAGAGTTCGCGCGCCAGACGAGCAGGAGTCGCGCATGATCACCCCGATCCTGAACCCGACGCCCTACACTCCCTGAGTTCTGCGGTTTCAAGTGCACGGGCCCGGAGGACACATGACGATCGACTCATCGCTCTATTGCTGCGTCTGGCTGAAGAACGCGCTCGCCGAGGTTGGCGACAAGGGCTTCGGTGTCATGGCCGTGAGCGGAGAGCGTCGCCTGTTCTACCTCGAGGCCAAACCGTTCGATTCCGCGATCGACCGGAAGTACTCGACCCGTGACGCTTCCGGCCGTTCGCGGTGGCCGCTACTCACCGACGACGAAGGCCTCGAGGTGCCGTACACCACAAGCATGATCATCCCGCTCAAGCACTGCCCCGCCTGCGGGATGCAGCTCAAAGACTTGATCGAAGGCAACCCCGATGCTTTCGACGCACTGGCTGAGCGCCAGCGCATAGCGAACCCAGACTTCAGCCTGTTTCAAATGTGATGGGCTCGCTGCCATCGCAGGACCAACGCGCGGGGATTCTGGACGCCGGACAGCGGCCCGCCGAGCTCGTCGGCGCTCAGCGCGAGCGCGGTCCTCGAGGACGGCGACGACGCGTTCCAGGCGCTTGTCCCCCAGGCGAATCGGCGTCTCCGGGGCCTCCTCGTCGCGGGACTGCGGTCATGAGCTCTCGAACCGATGATAGCCAGCCTGGCGCGGTTGCCGTAGATTCCGATATAGCGAGTGACCGCAACCCTCGGCCTAGCCACTAAGGAGTTCGTCCTGCTCACGGCCGATTCGGCCGAGACGCACGGCGGGGTAGTCCGACGGGACCGCTCCAGCCTCGGGGAGACGAGCCAGCCCGGGCGCGCTATCGAGGAGAGTGTAGTTAAGATCGTCCGCCTCGGTAGCCACGCTGCTGCGACGATCGCAGGCTTCGAATCGCCCGCGCAGGAGGCGCTGGCTTGGCTTCGCCCGCACATCAATGGCGCCCCGTTTGAGCAGGCCTGGATGGACACGATCGCGGCAACCAACGTCTCAGGCTTCGAAGTCCTCGTTGCACGGTGGTTCGCAGGACAGCCAGAGCTGTACTCCTGCACTGTCAGCGGTCACCTGAAACCGCGGGATTCTGGACCGGCCGCGGGTCAGGGCCGGGGAGGATCGTGTCGCGGACCCTCTGCTCGTAGTGCTCGATGGGGAGACCGAGATGGTGGTGCACGGTGGCGTCGCGGGTGGTGTCG
>JAIOII010000692.1 GCA_019912685.1 Kofleriaceae bacterium | reverse complement strand
ACACCGGCAGCGCGCCGGCGATCGCGACGGTGTCGCCCCACTGCGTGCGACCGTCGTGGACCGCGAACGTCACCTTCACCCGCGGCCAGTCGTCCGGGCTCCACGCCGCATCGTACTCGCGGGCCAGCGCGGCCAGCTCGCCCGTCACCCGGGCGGCGAGCGCGCGGTCGCGCACGACCAGCTGATCCTCGTCGTTGCGGTAGGCGGCGTCGAAGTACCAGTTGAACGCGCCGGCGACGACGATCTCGCCGTCGATCACCGCGAGCTTGTGGTGCATCGACGCGTAGGGCCCGCGCCGGTTGTCGGCGCGCACCACGCGGATGCCCTGCGCCTCGAGCCACTCGTCGGCCGGGTCGTCGTCGGAGATCACGCCGTGGTACTCGGAGGCCTCGTGGATGCCGTGGTCGATGATGATGCGGACGTCGACGCCGCGGCGGCGCGCGGCGGCCAGCCGCTCGAAGAGCGAGGTGCCGTCGTACGCGACGTCCTTGCACGTGAACATCGCCACGTGGATCGAGCGGGTCGCGCCGTCGATCAGCTCGCCCAGGATCCGCTGCGGCGCCTCGTCGGGCGCGAAGCTGACGGACGCCGCGGCGGCCGGGTCGGCGGCGGTGGCGCGCGCCACCAGCGGGCCGCCGGCGAGCGCGGTGAAGCGCTCGGCGTACGCGGTCACCAGCGCCGGATCGCCGCTCGTGAACAGCGCCTCGTGGTTCTCGTGGCGGGCGCCCGGCTCCCAGTTGAACGAGCCGGTGGCGAGGCGCCGCCCGTCGAGGATCACCAGCTTGTCGTGCATGGCCCCGCCCGGGCGGAACGCGCCGACGACCGGGACCCCGGCCTCGATCAGCCGATCGTCGCCGCGGTACCAGTCGTACCAGGGCCGCAGCTTGCGCCCGTCGAAGACGACCTTGACCTCGACCCCGGCGCGGTGGGCGTCGATCAGTCGATCGACGAGCTCGTCGTCGGTCACGTTGAACACCGCCGCGTGCAGCGTGTGGCGCTCGCCGGGCGCCGCCCGCTGGCGCGCGACGATCTCGTCGATCGCCGCGAGCATCGTCGCGCCCGGGTCCTCGAACGGCGCGAACACGACGTCGATCGGCGCGTCGTCCGGCGCGACCGGCGAGTCGGTCGCGAGCCAGCGCTCGTCGGGCGGCGCGACCGCATCGCCGGCTCCGGCGATGCGCCGCCACGGCGTGACCACCATCTCGTCCGCGCCGTCACCGTCGGCGTCGTGCTGCAGCCGCACGCGCGCCATCACCGGGCCCGCCGCGTCGTCGCCGAACAGCTCGAGGGTGTCGGCGCCCCAGCGCTCCGTGCCGTCGCCCAGGTCGCCCTCGTAGGTCATCGGGTGCAGCGTGTGCGCCGCGCCCGCCGCGTGCGGCGCGATCACCTCGGCGAGCACGCGCTTGTGGTAGCGGCGGTTGGCCACGCGCGCGTCGATCCACCCGCGCGCGAACGGCGTCCCGTCGGGCGCCGTCGCCGGCCAGGTCCCGCTGGCCTCGATCGCCAGCAGCTCGGGCGCGGCCAGGAGGCCGGCGGCGCGGGCGG
>JAIOII010000691.1 GCA_019912685.1 Kofleriaceae bacterium | reverse complement strand
GCGCTCGAGCGCGGGCTGTCGCCGCCCGCGGCGCTCGAAGCGCTGGACCAGCTCGTGGTCGAGGACCTCGCGGAGCCGGCGGTCGCGACCGCGGTGATCGGCCAGGCCGCGTCCGAGGACTGCGCGGTCGCGGCGCGCGCCGCCGTCCTCCTCGACGCCGCCGGCGACGCGCACCATCTGCCGCGCCACGCCGCGCTGACCGACGCGGCAGCCGCGACCCGCGCGCTGTGCGTCTCGACGCACATCTCCGCCGACGAATCGCGCGAGATCCTGCGCTCGCTCGTGTCGGCCGATGGCTTCGAGCTCGTCGATGTCGACCACACCTACATGCTCGGCCCCGAGCTGCCGGACCCCGATCTCGACGGAGATCACGATCCGTACACGCGCACGACCCGGCGCCACATCGCGCGCGCCGGTGTGGACGACGAGGTCCTCGGCGCGCTGCCGGCCGCCTGCGCCGGTGGGCACTGCTACGGCCCGACCGGCACCGTCACCCTCACGTTCGGCCACGGCGCCGGCCACGCGCTCGCGCTCGACGAGATCCGCGTCGAGCGGGCCGAGTCCGGCTGCGGGTGCTGACGCAAGCGAGGGCTCGGAAAAACACGGTTAAGGGACGGGTAACCGCTGCGACTCTCGGGCGGCTTCTCCCTACTATCGACAGGTGCCTCGATCGAGCGCGCTGTGGGTGGCTCTGACCTTGGTCTGCGCGCTGTTCGCCAGCGCGTGTGATCTCAACAAGTACCAGCTCGGGGGGGAGCGCCAGGACGCCGATCTCGGCGACGCCGACGACGGCGACGGAGGTGGTGGCGTCGACGCCGAGACCGATGCGCCCGTCGACGCGTCGGTCGACGCGTGCCTCGCGATCGCCGAGCGCTGCGACGAGATGGACAACGACTGCGACGGCATGACCGACGAGGACTTCGACACGCAGTCGGATCCGCGCCACTGCGGCGGCTGCGGCCGGGCGTGCAACCAGCCCAACACCGCGGGCACCTGCGCCGGCGGCACCTGCTCGTTCACGTGCCTCCCCGGCTGGGTCGATCGCGACAACGATCCGACGAACGGCTGCGACTACTTCTGCACGCCGACCAACGGCGGCGTCGAGAGCTGCGACCTCGCCGACAACGACTGCGACTCCCTCATCGACGAGGGCCTCGAGCTCGAGACCGACGTCCTGAACTGCGGCACGTGCGGCAACGAGTGCCGCGCGCTGCACGCGACGCCGACCTGCGAGAACAGCACGTGCGGCTTCGGCGCGTGCGACGACGGCTTTGCCGACATCGTGCCGGCGATCGCCGGCTGCGAGTACGCGTGCCCCGTCTTCCCGACGCGCGCCGAGACCTGCGACAACCTCGACGAGGACTGCGACGGCCAGGTCGACGAGGGCACCCTCGCCGGCGTCGGCGACGCGTGCAACCCGAGCGGCTTCGGCGACGAGGGCGCCTGCGAGAACGGCATGACCGTGTGCTCGTTCGGCGTCATCGCCTGCCAGGGCTGGGTCGGGCCCTCGAGCGAGACCTGCAACGACGTCGACGACGACTGCGACATGACCATCGACGACGGCTTCGACAAGCAGAACGACCCGCGCTACTGCGGCGGCTGCACGCCGTGCAACCTCGCCAACGCCGTCGAGGGCTGCGCCCTGGGCGCGTGCACGGTCGCCGCGTGCTTGCCCGGCTTCGTCGACGAGGACGGCGACCCGAGCAACGGCTGCGAGTACCAGTGCACGCCGACCGGCCCCGAGGTCTGCGACGGCGTCGACAACGACTGCGACCGCGACATCGACGCCGCCGACAGCGACCTCATCATCCCGTCCAACTTCTGCCGCCAGGCCGGCACGTGCATGGGCACGGCGCCGACGTGCGGCACCGACGGCTGCGGCGGCCCGATCACGTGGCAGTGCGCGTACGGCGGCGCCACCGAGGACAGCTGCAACGACCTGCCGCTCCAGGAGCAGCTGTGCGACGGCCTCGACGGCGACTGCGACACGCGCATCGACGAGGCGTACCCGACGCTCGGCGACGACTGCAACGACGGCGGCGTCGGCGCGTGCCGCGCGTTCGGCGCGCTCGCGTGCAACGCCGCGCAGGACGGCATCACGTGCGTGACCCCGACCCCGCCGACGCCGCAGCCCGAGACCTGCAACAACATCGACGACAACTGCAACGGCACCGTCGACGAGGGCGCGCCGGATGACCTCATCCACGTCGTCAACGGCGCGACCGACTTCTACATGTACGCGTACGAGGCGTCGCGGCCGGGCGCGACCGCGACCGACTTCGGCACCGCGGAGCACCGCAGCTGCTCGAAGCCCGGCGTGATGCCGTGGCGCAACGTCACGTACACGCAGGCGGTCGCCGCGTGCGCCGCCGCCGGCCGCCGGCTCTGCACCGAGGCCGAGTGGCAGCTCGGCTGCGAGGGCGCCGCCGGGCTCCAGTACCCGTACGGCGACGACTACGACCCCGACGCCTGCAACGGCCGCGACAACGATCCCGACTGCACCGGACCGGACGACGACCACGTCGTCGCCACGGGCACGCGCCACGGCTGCCCGGCGCCGGCGGTGAGCCAGTGCATCTCGCCGTACGGCGCGTTCGACCTGTCCGGCAACCTCCGCGAGTGGACGTCGACGCCGATCGGCGCGAGCGCGTTCCGCGTGCGCGGCGGCGCCTTCGACAACGTCGCCCAGGGCCTCACCTGCGACCTGTCGTTCATCGCGCTCGAACCGACCTTCGCGTTCGCCAACCTCGGCTTCCGCTGCTGCTCGAACACGCCCTGAGCGGACCAGAGACACCCATGAAGCAAACCAACCGAAACAGCTCCAACGTCGGTCTCTGGTTCGCCGGGCTCTGCGGTCTCGCGGTGATCGGCGGCGCGGTCCTCAACAAGGCGCGCGGCGACGGCGTGGCCCAGGTGATGACGTCGAAGAGCCTCACGGCGGCGACCGTCGAGGTGATCGATCCCGAGTCGGGCACCTCGACCGGCACCGGCGGCTCCGACGTCCGCCTCGCCGTCGGCGACATCATCTCCTTCAAGTTCAAGTTCACGCCGGTGCCGGACAAGGTGAACCGCGGCCTCCAGGGCTACCTCACCGAGTACCTGCCGCCGAACACCGAGGTGGTCGGGGTCCGCATCACCGACGCCAGCAACAACACGATCGAGCCGCGGTATCCCGGCCTCGCCGTCGACGGCTGCCAGGGCGGCGCGGCGTGCAACAGCTTCAACAGCCTCCCGTGCACGGTGGGCACGCCGGGCTGCGCGAGCGGCACACGCAGCTTCTCGACCGGCTCGATCGCCCAGGTGCACGCCGACACCGGCATCTTCTTCTCGACCGATCCGCTGACCGCGCGCAACCCCGCCGGCGTGTTCATCACGATGAACAACGGCATCCAGATGACGCAGCAGCCGGCGACGATCTCGCCGGGCATCGTCTCCCTCCTCGGTGACACCACCGGCCCGTACTTCGCGCACAACCAGTGGGACTACGATCAGGTGAGGGCGTACGGGTCGTCGGGCAGCGTCGCGAGCGGCGGCGACGGCAACACGCCGTTCGGGTACGGCTCGGTCGTCGCCGGCCCCGACACCTACTACGGCTTCGAGGCCAGCCAGGGCACGGGCGGCGCGCTCGTCTTCGACGACGTCGCCGGACCGTGGGAGCGCGTCCGCTATCCGGGCTCGACGCTCGGCACCGGCGCCGCCGACATCGGCTCGTCGTCCAACCTCACCCGCACGCTGACCGAGACCGGCGCCGGCTTCGACCTGACGCCGGCCACCTCCATCGGCCTGGGCGCCAACGCGATCCGCGTCGCGCTGGGCGAGACCCGCACCGGCGAGCCCGGCTTCGTCGAGGTCGCCGTGCGCGTCACCGGCCTGCCGATGGATCCGGGCTTCCTGCCTTCGGGCGGCAACGTCAACTGCGGCGAGGTCGTCGGCACCGACACCTCGGCGCGCGGCACCAACAGCGGCGCCAAGGACAACCCGTGGCCGACGTACGTGGGCTCGCCCGCGTGCGTCTTCCTGCGCCTCCTCTTCGACCTCGAGGTCGACAAGACGCTGGCGACCAACGCCGACAACCTCGTCTACACGCTCCGCGGCTCCAACCTCTCGGTCAACACCGAGACCAACGCGATCGCGCGCCTCAAGTACGACTCGAGCCGTCAGTCCTTCATCTCGAGCACGCCGACCCCGTCGAGCATCACCACGTGCCCCGATGATTCGACGCTGCAGTGCCTCAACTTCAACCTCGGCACGCTGCCGCCGGGCGCGGACTACACGATCACCGCGACCATGGACGTCGGCGGCGGCGGCCAGACGACCAACGTGATGCGGGCGCAGTACACGTCGGATCAGCTGCCCGCGCCGGGCTACACGACGCAGGCGCTCACGATCGTCGCGCCCATCGCGGTGCCCAAGGTCGCGATCCAGCCCAACTGGGACGTGACCGCGACGTCGGCGACCCAGGGCTCGACGGCGAGCATGATCGGCCAGGTCACCAACATCGGCACCGAGATCTTCAGCGCCGACGATCTCGGCATCGTCCTGCCCACCGGGTGGTCGATCAACGGCAACGTCAGCCTCGGCGGGGCGAACCTGTCCTGCGCGCTGGGGTCGGGATGCGCCGGCACCAACCGACCGGTCTACGACGTCTCCAGCTCGTTCCTGCCGGGGCAGCAGCGCGCCCTCGCCTTCACCGTCAACGTGCCGGCGGGCGCCAACGGCGCGACTGGCCTCTACCGCATCGACATGCAGATCACCGGCAGCCAGTCCGGCTTCGGCGGCACGTGGGAGACGTACTTCCCCAAGGCCGCGACGGTGAACGTCAACCAGCGCCGCACGGTCAAGCCGGTCCTCACGTGCCCCATCGGCTCGACTTCGCCGTCGATCAGCGGCACGTCGGAGGCGAACGCCGCCGTCTCCGTGCGCTTCAACCTGATCGAGCGCGGCACCGCGACGGCGGGCGGCGCGCCCGCCGACACGGCGCCGTGGACGTCGAACAACTTCGGCGCGTTCGGCGGCCTCTACGGCGGCCTCGAGGTCACCGCGGTCGCGACCGCGCCGGGCGAGCTGCCCAGCGAGTCGTCGCTGCCGTGCTTCGTCACCGGCATGCGCGAGTGCAACGACGGGATCGACAACGACGGCGACGGCTTCATCGACTTCCCCAACGACAACGGCTGCGACAACCCCGGCGACAACACCGAGAACACGCCGGGGCCGGAGTGCAGCGACGGCGTCGACAACGACGGCGACCTGCAGACCGACTGGCCGTTCGACGTCGGCTGCCAGGGCCCGACCGACACGACCGAGAACAGCGGCCCGGCGTGCAACGACGGCCTCGACAACGACGGCGACGGCGCCACCGACTTCCCGGCGGATCCCGACTGCACGAGCGCCACCGACGGCAGCGAGACCTTCTACCGCGCGTGCCAGGACGGCCTCGACAACGACGGCGACCTGCTCGCCGACTTCCCCAACGATCCGGGCTGCCACTCGCCGTTCGACGACGACGAGGGCAACGCCAACGCGACGCCGGTGGTGAAGCCGCGGCTCCTGCTCCTCTTCGACAGCTCGGGCTCGATGAACTGGAACACGTGCAACGACACGTTCACCGGCGGCGACGGCACGAACGAGTGCCCCGGCGCCGACGTCCCGTGCGCGACGTGCACCAGCGGCACCTGCGGCAATCCGTTCGCCGACGACTCGCGCCTCTTCAAGGTGAAGGCCGGCATCACCGACGCGGTCTCGGCGTTCGGCGAGGTCGAGTACGGCCTCATGCGCTTCCACCAGCGCGGCGCCGACTTCCAGTGCCCCGGCACCAACGCCGGCCTGCGCTCGGGCGGCTGGCAGGGTGGCGGCGCCGCGCCGTGCGGCTACGTCAACCCGGCCAACCCCGGCTTCAACGCCGGTGACCTGCTGGTCTCGTTCGCCCGCGACAACGAGCAGACGCTGCTCGACTGGATCAACAACGACAGCGACTACCCGGGCGTGGCGCAGGCCTTCACCGATCAGGAGATCCGCGGCAGCGGCACGACCCCGCTCGGTGGCGCGCTCACGAGCGCCAACCTCTACCTCGATCAGGTGCGCGCGAGCGACACGCAGATCACCTGCCGCCCGTACCGCGTCATCCTCATCACCGACGGCGCCGAGACCTGCGGCGGCAACCCGGTGCAGGCGGCGACCGACCTGCGCAACGACGGCGCGCTGGTCTACGTCGTCGGCTTCGCGACGCCGGACCAGGCGGTGATCAACAACCTGAACGCGATCGCGGCCGCCGGCGGCGGCAACCCGACCGCGATCTTCGTCGACGACGAGGCCGAGCTCTCGGCCGCGATCGCCGACATCATCGCCGACTCGATCATCCAGGAGCGCTGCAACGGCATCGACGACGACTGCGACATGTTCGTCGACGAGGACTTCCCGGAGCTCGGCCTGCCGCCGCATCCCGGGCCGGCGATGACGTGCAACAACGGCCAGTTCGGCGAGTGCGCGCGCGACGGCGTGCGCGTGTGCCGGGCCGACGGCCTGGGCACCGAGTGCAACGCGCCGACGGTGACCCCGGGCACCGAGACCTGCAACGGCCTCGACGACGACTGCGATCGCTCGGTCGACGAGAACCTCGGCGGCTGCCAGACCTGCACGCCCGAGGAGCTGGCCCAGCCCGAGATCTGCAACGACGTCGACGACAACTGCAACGGCATGATCGACGAGGCGCCGATCCCGGGCGTCGGGACCGAGTGCGGCCTCGACATCGGCGAGTGCAGCCCGGGCATGCTCCAGTGCACCGGCGGCGAGCTCCTCTGCACCGGCGGCCAGGGGCCGGTCGACGAGACGTGCAACGGGCTCGACGACGACTGCGACACGTTCACCGACGAGATCTCCGTCGAGTGCTACACCGGCGCGAGCGGCTGTGTGCCCGACGGTAACGGCGGCTTCACCTGCACCGGCACCTGCCGGAGCGGCACCCAGACGTGCGACGGCAACATGCTCGGCGCGTGCACGGGCGAGGTCCATCCCTCGACCGAGCTGTGCAACGGCGAGAACGACGACTGCGACGCGAGCATCGACGAGGGCTTCCCCGTCGGCGACGCGTGCGACAACGGCCAGCTGGGCGTCTGCCGCCAGACCGGCACGCTCGTGTGCAGCGCCAACGGCATGGGCACGACGTGCACGGCGCCGACGGTGACGCCGGGCATCGAGGTGTGCAACAACGTCGACGACGACTGCGACGGCGACGTCGACGAGAACCTTGGACCGCCGATCGGCACCCCCTGCGGCGGCGGCGGCTCGTGCACCAGCGGCACGTTCGAGTGCGTGAACGGCGCCGTCGAGTGCGTGGGCAGCGTCGGCGGTCAGCCCGAGACGTGCAACGGCGTCGACGACGACTGCGACAGCTCGATCGACGAGCTGCCGCTGCCGGGCGTGGGCGGCGAGTGCGTCGATGCCGGGTTCGGCACCTTCGACATGATGGGCAACTGCACGGGCGCGTGCGACGTCGGCGAGTGCGAGTTCGGCCAGCTCGTCTGCGATGGCGGCACCATCGACTGCGACGGCTACGTCGGTCCACGCCCCGAGATCTGCAACGGCCTGGACGACGACTGCGACGGCAACGCCGACAACATGGCGACCTGTCCGGTGACCGGACAGGCCTGCCTCGAGGGCGAGTGCGCGAACCCGTGCGCGGCGGGCGAGTTCCCGTGCCCGTTCGGCTTCTACTGCGAGATGGGCCCGTCCGGCAACTTCTGCGTCCGCGACCCGTGCGCGACCGTGAACTGCGATCCGGGCGAGCTCTGCAACCAGACCAACGGTGTCTGCGAGGACCTGTGCGACGGCGTCACGTGCGACGAGGGCCTCACCTGCTTCGGCGGCATCTGCCAGGACTGCTTCTCGCTGGGCTGCGATGCGGGCGAGCTGTGCGTGCGCGAGGGCAGCGGCCCGGGCACGTGCGTGCCCGACCCGTGCTTCGACGTCACGTGCCAGGGCAACGAGGCGTGCGTCGACGGCACGTGCGTCGGCGTGACCTGCGATCCGCCGTGCCCGTCCGACCAGCGCTGCGACGGCGGGACGTGCGTCGACGACCCGTGCGACGGTGTGCAGTGCGGGCCGCTCCAGGTGTGCGATCCGCGCAGCGGCGAGTGCGTGAACGACCTGTGCCGCGGCCGGGTCTGCGGCAACGGCCAGGTCTGCGATCCGGGCACCGGCGACTGCATCGGCGATCCGTGCTTGACGATCAACTGCCCGCCGGGCCTCGAGTGCATCGTCGACTTCGACGGCAACGGTCAGTGCGACGTGCCGTCGGAGCCGCCGGTCGAGACGATCACGGCGGCCGGTGGCGGCGGCTGTGACGCGGGCGGCGGGGGCGGCAGTCGCGGCATGCTCGCGGCGCTCCTGCTCGTGCTGCTGGGGATCGTGGTACGGCCGCGGGTCAGGGCTTCGGCGCGGGCGCCGCGAAGCTGAACACCGCCTTCGCGGCCTTGCCCTTCTTCACCTTCACCTTCGTGGTCTGGAGCCCGAGCGTCGGGTGCCAGGCCTCGAGGGTGTAGGCGCCGGGCGGGACGCCGTCGAGCGTGAAGCTGCCGTCGGCGCCGGTGACCGCGAAGTACGGGTGGTCGCTGACCACCGCCCACGCCGCCATCCAGGGGTGGACGTCGCAATGGAGCGAGACGACCTCGCCCGCCTTGCCGAGATCGCTGCGCACGAGGGGCTCGCCGCCGGCGAGGTGCGCCAGGTTCCAGAGGATCTGCTTGCCGAGCGTGCCGCGCACGTTGTGGAACGTCGGATCGCCGTTGCGCACCTCGAGCTTCTGCCCGGCGATCACGCCGACGACGCGCGGCGTGTACATGCACTCGGTCTGCGTGATCACGGCCGGCGTCTCGGGCGCCGGGTGCTTCCCCGCCGTTCCGATCTTGATGCGGACGTGCACGTCGCGCAGCTTGCCGCCCTCGACGACGACGTCCTCGGCGAGGCGCTGCGTCCGGGCGCACACCGGATCGCTCTTGCGGTCGAGCGCCGTGCGCGCGGGCGGGGTGCCCTTGAAGGACACGGTGCCGGTGATCGAGCCGGCGGCCGGGGCCGGGGCCTTGGCCCTGGGCTGCGCGGCGACCGTGGCCGACGACGACGCGAGGAGCGCGACGACGAGGAGAGGGGAGGTACGCACCGTCACGTCGTCCTACCATCAAACCGAGGTGAGGCCACCGTCGACGACCAGCACGGTGCCGGTCGTGAACGAGGCCGCGTCCGAGAGGAGGTAGACCGCGGCGCCGGCGATCTCGACAGGCTGCGCGTGGCGCGCCATCGGAGTGCGCTGGACCACGTGGTCGCGCAGGCTCGGGTTCTGGACGATCGCGGCCGCAAACCTGGTTTCGACGAGCCCGGGGGCGATCGCATTCACGCGGATCTTCGAGCCGCCGAGCTCGAAGGCGAGCGTCTGGGTCATGCTGATGACCGCGGCCTTGGTCATGCCGTAGATGCCCTGCATCGGCGCGGCGCGCAGGCCGGCGACGCTCGCGAGGTTGACGATGGCCGCGCCACCCTCTCTGGTACGGGCGTGGCGGACGAGCGCGCGGGCGCAGTAGAAGTAGCCCTTCACGTTGACCTCGATCGTCTTGTCGATCGCGGCGTCGGGCGTGTCGACGAGCGGGCCGAAGTGCGGGTTGGTCGCGGCGTTGTTGACGAGCCCGTCGACGCGACCGAACTTCTCGACGGCCTTCGCGAACAGCGCGTCGACGTCCTCGGGCTTGCCGGTGTGGCACGCGAACGCGGCGACCTCGCCCTTGCCGGCGAGCGTCGCGGCGGCGCCGTCGAGGTCGCCCTGCTTGCGCGACGCGAGGACGACCTTGGCGCCCGCGTCGACGCACGCGGCGGCGATCGCGAGGCCGATGCCGCGGCTCGCGCCGGTGACGACGATGACCTTGCCTGCGAGGGAGATGGTGCTGGTGGCGCTCGTGCCGCTCATGGGCGGCGAAGGTATCCCAGCTACGAGGCGTCGAGCCAGGCCGCGAGCTCGGTGCGCTCGCGCGCCAAGCCGCGTTCAGCGAGCTCGTTCGCGAGATCGCTGAAGTACCAGGCCGCCGGGGCGTCGACGAGCGCGCGCAGCGCCACCCGATCGCCGCCCCAGAGCCGCACGATCCAGACGGCCAGATCGGCCGCGTCGTGGTGGTGCGAGGTCGCCGCGAGCGCCGCCAGGGCCGGCGTGCGGAGCGCCGGGCGCTCGTCCTCGCCGGTGCCGAGCCATGTCGTGCAGAAGAGGAACGGCGGCGAGTCGATGCGGAACCACGGGAACGCCGCGTCGGGGATGACCGCCGGCACGCCGGCGGCGAGCGTCTCGCGTAGGTACGCGCGCGCCGCCGTCGTT
>JAIOII010000690.1 GCA_019912685.1 Kofleriaceae bacterium | reverse complement strand
ACGTACATCGGCGCGTCGGGCGACGTGTCCTCGACCGACTCGCTCCCGCTGTCGTCGGCGTCGGCGGCCGCGCCGATCATGACGATCGCGACGCGCCGGTGCTCGCTCGACGTCGCGAGCGACGCGCCGACGGCGGTGATGCCCGTCGAGACGGCGACCTCGGGCCGGTCGATGCGGCGCAGCTCCTCGGCGACCGCCGCCGCGCTCGCCGGCCGCAGCTCGGGCACCTTCTCGAGCAGGCGCCGCACGAGCGCCGCCATCGCCGGCGGGACCTCGGGCCGCGCCGTCACCAGCGACGGCGCCTCCTCGAGCAAGATCTTGCCCCACGTCGCCATCTCGTCCGCCGCCGAGAACGGCGGCCGCCCGGCGAGGCTCGTGAACAGGACGCAACCCAGGCTCCACAGATCACAGCGCCAGTCGACGGCGCGCGCCGCGCGCACCTGCTCGGGCGCCATGTAGCGCGGCGTCCCCACCTTGTCGCCGGTGCGCGTCGTGTCGCTCACCATCGTGCGCAGGCGCGCGACGCCGAAGTCGAGGAGCTTCGCCTGGCGGACGTCGTTGTCGACGAGGAAGACGTTGGCCGGCTTCAGATCGCGGTGGATGACGCCGGCCTTGTGCGCGGCCGACAGCGCCTCGGCGATGCGGATGCCGAGGTCGCGGCCCTCGACGATCGACAGCCGCCCGCGCCGCAGCCGCACCGAGAGCGGCTCACCCTCGAGCCACTCCATCGCGAGCCACGGCTCGTTCGACGGGCTCACCCCGTGCGCGACGTAGCGGACGATCGCCGGGTGCGTCAGCTCGGCGAGCGCGATCGCCTCGCGCCGGAACCGCTCCGCCCAGCGCTCGTTGGCCCGTGCAAGCAGCTTCACCGCCACCGGCTCGCCGGTCATGCGATCGCGAGCCAGGTACACCGAGCCCATGCCGCCGGACTCGGCGAGCCGCTCGATCTCGAACCGGTCTGCGATGACCTGGGTCAACCGACCGATTGTATGGCAAGTTCCCCTCGTGCTCGCGGCGGTTGTCCTCGCGCTCGGGCTGTCCATGGACGCCGTGGCTGCAATCGCTGTACGCGGCCTTGCAGCCACGCACGTCCGGCCGCGCGACGCGCTCCTCTCGGCCCTGTTCGTGGGCGGCGCCCACGCCATCACCGTCACCGCCGGCTGGCAGCTCGGGGAGGTGCTCGGCCGCTCCTTCGAGGCGTACGATCACTGGATCGCCTTCGTCCTGCTCGTCGGCCTCGGCATCCGCGCGATCGTCGACGCGGCGCGCTCCCACGGCGACGGCTACGGCGGCACGCTCGCGGCCGAGCGGGCGTTCGCGCCGCGCGTCCTCGCCGTGCTCGCGGTCGCGACCAGCATCGACGGCCTCGCCGCCGGCGTGACCACGCCGCTCCTCGCCACGCCGCCCGGCGTCACGATCGCGATCATCACGGCCACGGCGGCCGTGCTCACCTTCGCCGCGGCCTACGCCGGCCGCGCGATCGGCGCCCGCGTCGGCGGCCGCCTCGGCTTCCTCGGCGGGCTCGCGCTCTGCGGCATCGGCGTGAAGATCCTGGTCGAGCATCTTTAGTAGAGTGCGCCCCGTGCACATCCTCTTCTGCGGCTCGGGGTGGCTCGACATCGTCGACCTCATCGCGTCGCGCCTCTCGCCCGCCGACAAGCTCCGCAGCTGGGACCGCCGCCGCTCCCTCGTCGACGAGGTCCTCGCCGCCCCCACCGACGTGATCCTGCCCTCGAACGCCCTCGTCGACGCGCGCGTCATCGGCGCCGCCGTCGAGCACGGCCTCCGCCTCATCCAGCAGCCGGCGGCCGGCACCGACGGCATCGACCTCGCCGCCGCCGCCGCCCGCGGCATCCCCGTGTGCAACGCGCCCGGCGCCAACCAGGTCGCCGTCGCAGAGGCCGCGCTCCTGCTCCTCCTCCTCTGCGCCCGCCGCTGGCCCGCCGCCCGATCGGCGTTCGACCAGGGGATCATCGGCTCTCCGCTCGGCGTCGAGCTCGCCGGCGCGTCGCTCCTCGTCGTCGGCGCCGGCAAGACCGGCACCGCCCTCGCCGAGCGCGCCGGCGCCCTCGGCATGCACGTCCGCACCACGTCCTCGTCGACCAGCCGGGCCGAGCTCCTCGCCGAGCTCGACCGCGCCGACGCCGTCAGCCTCCACTGTCCGCTCGACGACCGCACCCGCGGCATGATCGACGCCGAGGCGCTCGCCGCCATGCAGCCGCACGCGATCCTCGTGAACGTCGCTCGCGGCGCGGTGATCGACAAGGACGCTCTCCAGGACGCGCTCGCCCGCGGCCACCTCGGCGGCGTCGGGCTCGACGTCTACTGGCAGGAGCCGTGGGACCCGGCGGACCCGCTCTACGCTCATCCCCGGGTGGTGACGCTCCCCCATGTCGCCGGTTCGACCACGCGGGCCTTCGATCAGATCGCCGCGATCGTCGTCGAGAACGTGACTCGCCTGAAGCGCGGCGATGCGCTCATGCATCGGATCGCTTGAGGGAAATACCCCAGTGTGAGAAGCCTCCCGCCATGAGCTGGTTCGTCAGTTACGTCCGCTCGTCCATAGGTGCCAAGCAGGTGATGGCCGTCACCGGGCTCGGACTCCTCCTGTTCGCCATCCTCCACATGGTCGGGCACTTCGGCATGTTCGCCGGCCGCGACGCGTACAACACGTACGCGCACACGCTGCAGTCGCTCGGCGTCCTCAAGTGGGCGGCGCGCGGCGGCCTGCTGGCGATCTTCGTCGTCCACATCATCAGCGCGATCGCGCTCGCCCGCGCCAACAGCGCCGCGCGCCCGCAGAAGTACGCGGTCTTCCGCACGCGCCGCACGTCGATCTTCGCGCGCACGATGACGATGACCGGGCTCGTCATCCTCGCCTTCGTCATCTACCACCTCGCGCACTTCACCTTCGGCTGGGTCCAGCCGGAGCACTTTCACAACCTCGACGCCAAGGGTCGCTACGACGCCTACTCGATGTTCGTGATGGGCTTCGTGAAGCTGCCGATCCTCATCTCGTACCTCGTCGCCGTCACCCTGCTCTCGTTCCACCTCGCGCACGGCGCGTCGAGCTGGCTGCAGACCCTCGGCTGGCGCCACCCCAAGTACGACATCCTCATCACCCGGCTCGGTCCGGTGCTAGGGCTCGCGCTCGCCATCGGTTACGCTGCGCCCCCCATCGCCGTCTACCTCGAGCTCATCAAGCTGTAAGTCCATGAACCTCGACGCGCGCATCCCCGCCGGTCCCATCGCCGAGAAGTGGAACCGGGCCAAGTTCGAGCTCAAGCTCGTCAACCCCGCCAACAAGCGCAAGTACAGCGTGATCGTCGTCGGCAGCGGCCTCGCCGGCGGCGCCGCCGCCGCGACGCTCGCCGAGCTCGGCTACGACGTCGCGTGCTTCTGCTTCCAGGACTCGCCCCGGCGCGCCCACTCGATCGCCGCGCAGGGCGGCATCAACGCCGCCAAGAACTACCAGAACGACGGCGACAGCATCCATCGCCTCTTCTACGACACGGTCAAGGGCGGCGACTTCCGCGCCCGCGAGGCCAACGTCCACCGCCTCGCCGAGGTGTCGGTCGACATCATCGACCAGTGCGCGGCCCAGGGCGTGCCGTTCGCCCGCGAGTACGGCGGGACGCTGTCCAACCGCAGCTTCGGCGGCGCCCAGGTATCGCGCACGTTCTACGCGCGCGGCCAGACCGGCCAGCAGCTGCTCATCGGCGTCCACCAGTCGATGGCGCGGCAGATCGCGGCGGGCAAGATCACGATGTTCCCGCGCACCGAGATGCTCGACCTCGTCCTCGTCGACGGCAAGGCGGTGGGCATCGTGGTCCGCGACCTCGTCACCGGCAAGGTGTCGTCGTACTCGGCGCACGCGGTCATCCTGGCGACCGGCGGCTACGGCAACGTCTTCAACCTGTCGACCAACGCCGTCGGCTCGAACGTCACCGCGACGTATCGCGCGTACAAGCGCGGCGCGGCGTTCGCCAACCCCTGCTACACGCAGATCCACCCGACGTGCATCCCGGTGTCGGGCGACTACCAGTCGAAGCTGACGCTCATGAGCGAGTCGCTCCGCAACGACGGCCGCGTCTGGGTGCCCAAGAAGCGCGAGGACGTCGCCCGGGCGACCAAGGACCCGAGCTCGATCTCCGAGGAGGATCGCGACTACTACCTCGAGCGCAAGTACCCGTCGTTCGGCAACCTGTCGCCGCGCGACATCGCGAGCCGCGCCGCGAAGGAGGCGTGCGACGACGGCCGCGGCGTCGGCCCCGGCGGGCGCGGCGTCTACCTCGACTTCCGCGACGCGATCAAGCGCATGGGCGCGCAGGCGATCGCCGAGAAGTACGGGAACCTGTTCGAGATGTACGAGCGCATCACGGGCGAGAACCCGTACAAGGTCCCGATGCGCATCTACCCCGCCGTCCACTACGCCATGGGCGGGCTGTGGGTCGACTACAACCTCCAGTCGACGATCCCGGGGCTCTTCGTCCTCGGCGAGGCCAACTTCTCCGACCACGGCGCCAACCGCCTGGGCGCGTCGGCGCTCATGCAGGGCCTCGCCGACGGCTACTTCATCATCTCGTACACGCTCGGCAACTACCTCGCCGGCGTGCCGGCGAACGCGCGCGTGTCGACGGACCACCCCGAGTTCAAGCGCGTCGAATCCGAGGTCCACGCGCGCATCGATCGTCTGATGACGGTCGGCGCCAAGGGCAAGCGCACGGTCGAGTCCTTCCACCGCGAGCTCGGCCACGTCATGTGGGAGTACTGCGGCATGGCCCGCCACAAGGAGGGCCTCGAGAAGGCGCTCCAGCTCATCCCGGAGCTGCGGGCGCAGTTCTGGGCCGACGCCCGCATCCTCGGCGAGCGCGAGACCTTCAACCAGTCGCTCGAGCGCGCGGGCCGCGTCGCCGACTTCCTCGAGTTCGCCGAGCTCCTGTGCCGCGACGCCCTCGAGCGCGAGGAGAGCTGCGGCGGTCACTTCCGCACCGAGCACCAGGTCGACGGCGAGGCCAAGCGCGACGACGAGCGCTTCTGTCACGTCGCCGCCTGGGAATACAAGGGCGAGGGCGAGAAGCCCGTCCGCCACGTCGAGCCCCTCACGTTCGAGAACGTCAAGCTCGCGACCCGGAGTTACAAGTGAGCGAGTCCCACCAGAACCTCGACCTGACCCTCCACATCTGGCGTCAGGCCGGCCCCGACAAGGCCGGCGCGATGAAGACCTACAAGGTCAAGGGCGTCAGCTCGCACGCGTCGTTCCTCGAGATGCTCGACATCCTGAACCAGCAGCTCCAGGAGAAGGGCGAGGAGCCCGTCGCCTTCGACTCCGACTGCCGCGAGGGTATCTGCGGCATGTGCTCGCTCGTGATCAACGGGCGCCCGCACGGCCCGAACGCCGGCACGACGACGTGCCAGCTCCACATGCGCTACTTCAAGAACGGCGACGAGATCTGGATCGAGCCGTGGCGCGCGGGCGCGTTCCCCGTTCACAAGGACCTGTGCGTCGACCGCGGCGCGTTCGACAAGATCATCGCGGCCGGCGGCTTCGTCACGCAGAACGTCGGCTCGGCTCCCGACGCCAACTCGATCCTCGTGCCCAAGGTCGACGCCGACCGCGCGATGGACGCGGCCGCGTGCATCTCCTGCGGCGCGTGCGTGGCGGCGTGCCCGAACTCGAGCGCGATGCTCTTCGTCGCGGCCAAGCTCGCCCACCTGCACCACCTCCCGCAGGGCCAGCCCGAGCGCGCGCGCCGCACGCGCGCCATGGTCGAGGCGATGGACGCCGCCGGCTTCGGCAACTGCACCAACCACTACGAGTGCGAAGCCGCCTGCCCCAAGAACATCTCGGCCGAGTACATCGCGCTCATGAACCGCGACTACGCCAAGTCGGTGTTCGCGGGTCGTCCCGAGAAGAAGACCTCCGACGGCGCCGCCTGACGGCGCGCGCCGAGGCTACGGCGCCTCGAGGCTCGCCATCAGCTTGCGCAGCAGGCGGTCGAGCTCGGTGCGCTCCGCCCGGGTGAGCGCGGCGAGGAGCCGGGCCTCGTTGGCGACGTGGTCGCCGACGGCGGCATCGACGAGCGCCTTGCCTCTCGCCGTCAACGCCACGAGCGTGCCGCGGCGATCCGCCGGATCGTCGAGCCGCTCGATCAGGGCGCGCGCCGCCAGGCGATCGAGGCGGTTCGTGATCGCGCCCGAGGTGAGCATGAGCGCCCTCGCGAAGTGCGTGGGGTTGAGCCGGTGGGGCGGGCCCGCGCGCCGTAGCGACGCGAGCACGTCGAAGTCGGCGATCGAAAGATCGTGCTTGGCGAGCGCGGCGGCGATCGCCCGTTCGAGCAGCCCGCCGACGCGTCCGAGTCGGCCGACGAGCGCCATGGCCTTGAGGTCGAGATCCGCGCGGATCTCGCGCCACTGTCCGACGATCTGATCGACGGCGTCCTGCTCCATGCCCGATGGTAGCGGATCGGGTGTGTGAACGTCAAGTTACCAGACCATAAGAAAATGATCTTGCATGTAACTCAACATTGAGTATCTTGATATCAAGATATATGAAAGGACCTGACATGCCACCCAGCTTCCAGCACCAGCTCTCGATCGAGCTCCCCGTTCCTCCCGCCGACGTGTGGGCCGTGATCGCCGACTACCGCCGCGACCCGGAGTGGCGCGCCGCCGTGGAGATGACGGTGGAGCCCGCCGGCCTCGTCACCGAGGGCGCCGTCACGGACGAGCGGCTGCGCGCGCTCGGCTCGTGGACGCGCACCACGGCGCGCATCCGGGACGTGGTCCCCGGACGCAGCTTTCGCTTCGTATCGGACGACGGCGCCGTGGAGGGCAGGCGCGCGGTCGAGGGAACCGACGGCGGCAGCCGGCTGACGGTCTGGCTCCGCGTCACGCTCCCTCGGGCCATGGCGCCGCTCGCTCGCTTCATGGGCTGGATGTTCCGCCACCGCGTGCGCCGTGACCTCGCCCGCCTGCGTCGCGTCGTGATGACGCGCGTCGCGGGCGCGTGAGCTGACGAGGTCAGCGTCGGATGGCGGGCACGCGTGGCGTCGACGCCACGTCGCGTGCGAAACCACCGCATGGGTGCGTGTCGTGCGCGTGTCGCTGTTCCTCCGTCGGACGAGAGACGCGTTACGCTCCCTCGGGGCACAAACGATCACGTGCTCCGGCGGGTTGATGCGTCGCGATCGCGCCTGCCAAGGTGGCGACGATGAGAACGCAGGACGTTGTCGTGTCCGTGATGCTCGCACTCGTCGCCGGCTGCTTCGGCGATGCCGCAGACGATGCGAGCGACCAGAGCGAACGTCGGTGTGGCCGGCCGGGCCGGCCACACCGACGTTCGCTCTGGTC
>JAIOII010000689.1 GCA_019912685.1 Kofleriaceae bacterium | reverse complement strand
ATCGTGCACGCCGTGACGCTCGCCGGTCCGGGGTGGTCGGCGAGCGCGGGCACCGTCGAGCTCCTCGCCGACGGCGAGGCGCCGCTCCTGCTCCAGCACGACGCGCCGCAGTCGTCGGCGCTGCGCTACCTGCACCCGCGTCCCGTCGAGACCTCGCGCGGCCTCTTCGCCAGCATGGACGACTGGGCATGGGGCACGATCGACGGACACAGCGTGCCGGTGACCGCGCTGCCGATGGTCGTCGCCGTCGACACGCCGGAGAGCGCGACGTACGCCCCGGGCGAGGTCCTGCAGGCGCTGACGCTCGAGCAGGGCGGCCTCACCGCCGAGCGGCCGATCCACGTGCTCGAGCACGGCGGCGAGCTCTACTTCGTCGGCACGGACGACGGGCCGCAGACCGCGGCGACGGTGATCCGCCGGCTGGTCGTGACGACGACCGGTGGCACGACCGTGTACACGACGCCCGAGGTCGCGCGCTTCACGTTCGCGATGGACGCGCAGGTCGCGGCCGCCGCCATCGTCGACGGGCACGCGATCGTCGTGGCGGCCGATCGCATCGCGCCGTCGCTGCAGGTGACGGCGGTCGCGCTCGCCGGCGCGACCGCGACCGTGGTCGACACCGAGCTGCTCGCCGCCGCGGCGCCGGCGCGGGTCACGACCCACGGCGGGTTCTTCGCGGGTAACGAGCTGTACCTGACGACCTGCCACGATCCGGACCGCGGCGCCCGGATCGACCGCGTGGCGATCGTGGTGTCCGGCGGCGCGCTCGCGCTCGGGCCGGCCACGCTCGTGCGCGACGTCCCGGCGGCGCGGCTGGTCGCGTGCGCGACGACCCCGGACGGCTTCCTGTGGATCGAACGCGAGGGCGCGACCTACCGCGTGATGCGGACGGTCGGCGGCGCAGCGCCGACCATGGTGACGACCTTGCCAGCGACGCTGCCGGGCGTCGGCGACGTGCACACGTTCAACGCGAACGACCGCCTCGACGGCGTGACCGACGTGGCGCTCCTCGCGGACGGCGATGTCCTGGTGCTCGTGAACGAGCACGACACCGAGCCGCGCGGGCTGCACCTCGCGCGCCGGGACACGGCGAGCGGCGAATGGACTACGCGCCACGCGGTGACGCCGGCGGCGATGATGCAGCGGGGCGAGCTGTGCGTCGGCCCGGTGTTCAACGCGTTCGCGTGTCCGAGCTACGGGCGCGACGGATGCAGCCCGACGGCGTGCGCGCAGCGTCCGCCGGAGGTGAGGCCCCGCGCGCGCACGCACATCGGCGAGGCGTACATGGTCGTGCGCGGCGCCGACGTCTCGCTCGTCTACGAGGCGGTCGACACCGAGCGCGTCCTGACCGACGCGCTGGCGACGGGCTACGACGTGCTCCACGTGAGCGCGCCGCTGCCCTGACGGCGCCCCCACCCTGAGAATCTTCCTGCGATGACGGGGGCGACCCGCTCCTCCTAAGATGGGGCATGGCCACGGGGCCGGGCACCCGACAGATCGCGAGCTTCCTCCTCGACCTGCACCGCCGGTCGCACGAGCTCGGCTACCGCGCGATGCAGCGCGCCGCGCTCGGCGAGCTGCGCGCGCTGATCCCGTTCGACGGCGCGCTGTTCGGCGTCGGCACGGTGCAGGGCACCCAGGCCGAGGCGCACGACGTGTTCCTGTTCGACATGCCACCTGACCTGATGACGAGCTGGGCCGAGGTCCGCGACGAGGACCGGCTCGCGTTCGCGGCGACGTCGGCGCCCGGCACGACGATCGCGGTGTCGACGAGCGACGCGTTCTACGCCGGCTGCGACCGCGCGCTCGCGCATTGCGCGCGCTTCGACATCGCGCACCTCATGTGCACGGCGCACGTCTACGCCGAGGCCGGCCTCTACTGGGTGATGTCGCTCTACCGCAAGCCGGCGAGCCCGGCGTTCACCGAGGAGGAGCGGGTCACCAAGGAGCTCCTGTCGCCGCACCTGTTCGCCGCGAGCCGGCACGCGCGGATCAACGAGCTCAGGAGCTTCGCGCAGGTCGCCGGCGGTCACGGTCAGATCACCGCGATCGCGAGCCCGGCCGGCCTGGTGCTCGAGGCCGAGCCCGGGCTCGTCGACGTCCTGCGCGCGGAGTGGCCGCGCTGGACCGGACCGTTCTTGCCGCCGCCGCTCGAGGCCGCGCTGTCCGGCGGCGTCGGGCGGTTCGTCGGCGAGCGCATCGTCGTGCGCGCGGACCTCGCGGAGGACACGCGGCTCGTGCAGGCTCGCCGGCGGGTCGCCGCCGACGAGCTCACCGACCGCGAGCGCCAGATCGCCGAGGCGTTCGCGATGGGCGAGTCCCACCGCGAGATCGGGGACCGTCTCGGCATCGCGCCCGCGACCGTGCGCCGCCACCTCGCGAACCTGTACGAGAAGCTCGGCGTGTCGAGCAAGGCCGAGCTCGATCGCATGCTGCGCGGCGCGGTCTGATCCGGGCCGCGCGCGGGCTACTGCGGCGAAAACGTCGCGCGCAGCGTGTACGTGCCGAGCGCGTCCTCGAGGAAGTAGCTCGTGACGAGCGCGGTGATCTCCTGGCCGGCCGCGAGCGGGACGTCGAGCTCCCCGTTCAGGAACGCGGGACGGCACGCGAGCTCGGGCGCCGCGCCCGGCGCGCCGCACCCGTCGAGCACGGACAGGATGGCGAGCCCGGTGTCGTCGTCGAGATCGAGGTGCAGGGTGCCCGCCGCCGGCGCGACGTACGTGTAGATCCGGCTCGGGCGGATGCCCGGCTGCTCCTCGAACGCGCACGTGCTGCCGTGGAGCGCCGTTGCCCCGGTGAGCTCGCCCGAGGCCGCCGCGCTCGTCGACAGGGCCGGGGCGTTCGCGCAGTGCCAGGCGTACTCGATCGCGAAGCAGTCGGCGCTGCAGCCGTCGTCGGCCGCCGCGTTGCCGTCGTCGCAGACCTCGCGCCCCGCGATCACGCCGTCGCCGCACTGCTCGGGCACGAACTCGGCGACGAGCGCGTACGGTCCCTCGTCGATCACGGTCATCGCCGATACCATCGCGGTGAGCGGCGCGGGCGCCGCGTCGGTGATCTGCACGACGAGCTCCTCGTCGGTCGCGGAGCCGAAGTCGCCGCCGCACGCGAGCTCGCTCCCGGCGTCGACGCACGACGTGCGCAGGGACAGCGTCTGCGACGTCGGCGACGTGAGGTGCAGCCGGAGCCGGCCGCGCCCCGGCGGGGCGACCGCGAAGAGATCGGCGCGCGCGAGCCCGGCCTGGCACGTGCTCGAGAGGCCGTCGACGCCGGCCGTCGTGTCGCCCGGCGTCGACGCGCCGAGCGCCAGCGTGGCCGCGTCCGCGCAGAGCGCGTCGGTCTCGACCGTCCGGCAGTCGGCGCTGCAGCCGTCGCCGCTCGTCGTGTTGCCGTCGTCGCAG
>JAIOII010000688.1 GCA_019912685.1 Kofleriaceae bacterium | reverse complement strand
GCCGAGGAGCTGGCGCGCCTCGACGCGCTGGCGCGCCAGCTGCGCGACCAGCGCCGCGCGCGCGGCACGCTCGAGCTCGATCTGCCCGAGGCGAAGGTCGTCCTCGACGCCGACGATCCGCGCCTCGTGCGCGACGTCGTGCGCGCCAAGGGCGACCCCGACGTGAAGGGCGCGTACCAGCTCGTCGAGGAGTTCATGATCGCCGCCAACGAGGCGGTCGGTCGCTTCTTCCGGCGGCGCGGGGCGCCGACCGTGTGGCGCGTGCACGCGCCGCCGCGGCGCGAGCGCGTCGAGGAGCTCGCGGAGATCCTCGGCGGCCTCGGCATCGACGTCGACGTCGAGGACGCGATGACGCCGGTCGGCATGAAGGCGGTGCTCGAGAAGGTCGCCGAGACCAGCGCGTCGCGCGCGCTGTCGTTCCTCGTCCTCCGCTCGCTCAAGCAGGCGGTGTGGGACACGGTCCCGATCGGCCACTTCGGCCTGGCGTCGGGCGAGTACGTGCACTTCACGTCGCCGATCCGCCGCTATCCGGATCTCCTCGTCCACCGCCTGCTCAAGCACTACCTGCACAAGGACGGCTTCCCGGCCGGCGGCGCCTATCGCGAGCTGCCGCCGCCCGCGTCGCGGCTCTCCGAGCTCGCGGCGATGTCGTCGGGCCACGAGCGCCGCGCGATGGAGGCGGAGCGCGAGGCGGTGGCGATGTACCGCGCGTACATCATGCGCGACCAGATCGGCGAGCGCCTGCCCGGCTCGGTGTCGGCGGTCACGAGCTTCGGCGCGTTCGTCGAGATCTCGCAGCCGTTCGTCGAGGGCCTCATCAAGATCGACGCGCTCGGCTCCGACGTCGAATACGACGAGCTCCACCTGCGCCTGCGCGCCCGCCGCAGCGGCTTCACGCTCGCGATGGGCGACGAGGTCGAGGTGATCATCAAGGACGTCTCGGTGGCGCGCCGTCGCATCGAGCTCGAGCTCGCGCGCGGCGCGGGTGGCCAGCCGGCGCCGACGCCGGTGGCGAGGCGCCCGCGGCCGCAGCTGCCAGCGATCGACGAGAACGATCGTCGCGCCGTCGATCGTCGCCGCAAGGCAGGTCGCGAGGCGGCGAGCGCGGTCGATCAGCAGGGAGGCAAGAAGCCGGGCGCCAAGAGTCGCGCGGGAAAGAAGCCGCTCATCCGCGTCTCGCATCACGGCCGCCCCAAGCGCTGATCCAAAGCGCGATCCGTGATGCTGCGCCGCGGGTTGGCCGATCCCCCGCGACGTGGTACTCCTTGGGGACACCTCGCGTATCAGGCTTCCAGGCGGACCGCGAGATGGAAGACGCCCGCAGGCGCGGAGCGACCCATCTTGATGCCGACCAAGCCCACCCCCATCACGTTGCCCGCTCTCGCCTCCAGGCCGGAGCGGGTTTTCATTTCCGTCGACGCCAGCACCGGCCGGTCGACCCTGTCCTACGCGCCCGCGGGCGCGGGCACGCCGATCACGCTGGACGAGGATCCGGACGGCGAGGGCGCGCTCCGGACCGCGAACGCCATCGTGGCGACCTACCCCGGCTGTGCCATCACCGGGCCGCATTTCTTCGAATCCGCGAAGGGGCGTCCCCGGCGACGTGGCCGGCCGCCCGAGCCGAAAGGACCCCGATGAGCACGAATCGCAAGGCATCGATCGCGAAGCGCGCCCGAGAGCTCGCGCAGAAGGATCGCGTGCGGGATCGGGAGCAGCGCCGGGCCGACCGCAAGGTGCGCCTGGCCGAGCGCGCGGCCAACGGCCTCGTCGGTCCGGAGATGGGCGAGGCGCCGGCCAACGACGGCGACGAGCCGAGCGACGTGCTCGCCATCGTGCCCGCCGAGAACTGAGCCGTCTCCCTCCGCTCAGAGACGTGTGCTGATCACGGCCACGTCGCCCTCCGCCGAGAGATACGTCCGCAGCTCGTCGGCGATCGACGCCGGGAGCGTATCGGCGACCGCGACGATGGTGGGGCGTCCAGAGGTCTCGGCCAGCCGCTGGATGGCCTCGAGCGGCGACGACACCTCGGTGACGCGGCGCCCGGCGCGACGCAGCTGGGCCGCGGTCACGACGCGCCGGATGGGATCGGGATCGACGAGCAGCACGTGCACGTGCTCCGTCCGCTCGAGGAGCGCGACGAGCTCGTCCTGGACGCATTCCTCGAGCTCGCCCGGCGGGCCGGCGAACGCGATGCCGAGCGTACCGCCGGGGCCGAGTCGCTCGATGCGTCCGCGCACGCGCAGCCAGCGGTGACGCTCTCCGTCGAGGTGCACGTCGAGGACGACGTGCTCGCCCTCTCGCCCCGGCGCGACGAGGCCAGCGAGCCGGATGCAGATGCCGCCCGACGAGATGTCGACGACGCGCCCACGTTCGGGCGTGTCACCGCGCAGGATGACGCTGCCGCGCGCATCGACGCGTGCGTCGTGCCGCCGCTCCAGCCTCGCCATCATTCGTCTCGCCTCGACATCGACTCCCCTTCCTCGTGCACTGTGGTCCCCCGGGGGGGCGATGGCAAGCACGATTCTCGTCGAGGAAGCCGTTCCGCGGCGGTGTGCTAGGATGCCGCGTGGCGGAGGCGTGGTTCACGGAAGGCGATGACGAGCGCGGCCATCCCGAGCTCGACGCCCTGGCGCGCGCGCTCGCCACGTCGATCCTCGTCCGCACCGTGACCATCAGCGCCGTCGACGCGGCCGGTCAGCATTTCATCGGGGCCCACGGGATCCCGACGGCCCTGATGCGGTGGCGGACCTCGATCGACGTCAGCCCGCTGTGCCGCCACGTGATCGCGGCGGCGCGACCCGTGATCGTGTACGACGCCCGGCGGCGCGCAGGGCGCGGGAACACCTCGCTGGCCTCGCTCGGCGTGGTCGGCTACGCCGGCGTGCCGGTGATCGTCCACGAGATGCCGGTCGCGGCGCTCGCGGCGATCGAACCCGCGCTGCGAGCGTGGTCCGCGCGGGATCTCGAGATCCTGCGCGTGTTCGCCGACGTCGCGGCCGCGATCCTGCGTCCCGCGTCGCGCAAGCTCCCCGTGCCGTTCGAGGCTGCGCGTGATCGACGCACCGGCGAGCTCGAGCTGCTCGCGCTTCACGACGAGCTCACGGGGCTGCTCAACCGGCGGGGCTTCTACGCGGTCGCCGGGGGCCAGCTCGCGATCGCGCGGCGGAAGCAGCTGCCCGGGGTCGTCCTGTTCATCGACGTGGACGGCCTGAAGCAGTGCAACGATCACCTCGGCCACGCCGCGGGCGACGACCTGCTGCGCGCGGCGGCAGGGGTGTTGCGAGCGACGTTCCGCGAGGCCGACACCATCGGCCGGATCGGCGGCGACGAGTTCGTCGTCTTCACGGTCGACAGCGGAGGCCAGGATCTCCCGGTGCTCCTCGGGCGAGTGACCGAGGAGCTGCGTCGCATCAACCAGGAACGGGCTCCTGGCGCCGCGCTGCGGTGGAGCGTGGGGGCGGCGAGCTTCGGGACCGAGGACACGCCCGATCTCGACCGGCTGATCGTCGAGGCGGATCGGCGGATGTACGTGGCCAAGCGCACGCAGCGGCTGCCGCCGGCGGCGGAGTAGTCAGCCCTTGCTCGACTCGCCCGGGGGGTGGAGCACCTCGAGGAGCTTGCGGCGCGTGAGCGGCTTGGCGATGAGCCCCTTCACGGCGAGATCGCGAGCACGGCGCCGGGTCTCCGGCGTCACGCGCGACGACACGATGACGACGGGCGTGGCCCGCGTGCGGGGATCGGCGCGCAGTCGATCGATGAGCTCGAAGCCGCCCATCCGCGGCATCTCGAGATCGGTGACGACGAGGTCGTAGGGCAGCTGATCGACCAGCGCGAGCGCGCGGCTCCCGTCCTCGGCGACGTCGACGATCCAGCCCTCGCGCGCGAGCATCGACGTCAGCGCCTCGCGGATGGCGCGCGAGTCATCGACGACGAGGGCGCGGCCGGCGAGCGCCTCGGGCGTGGGCTCGGCGGTGGGGGACGGCACGAGCGCGCGATCCGGGTAGGCGGCGCGCACGAGCGCCGCCGGGTCGAGGATGAGCTGCACCTTGCCCGAGCCGCTGATCGTGGCGCCGGCGAAGAGCGGCAGCGGCGCGAGCAGCGGGCCGAGCTGCTTGACCACGATCTCGCGCGGGCCGACGAGCTTGTCGACGGTGCAGACCAGGCGCTGGTCGGCGTACGCGAGGACGACGGCCGGGCGCCGGAGCGGCGGTGGTTCGGGCAGGGTCGCGCTCGGGATGGCGAGCAGCTGCTCGAGCCGCACGACGGGCGCGCCGCCGGGGCCCGGCGGCCAGGTCGTGGTGTCGGCGTCGACGAGGGTGGTGTCGACGACCTGCGTGTTGGGCAGGGCGTAGACCTGGCCGTGCACCTTGAACAGCATCGCCTGGCTCACGGCCGTCGAGACCGGCAGGCGCAGCGTGAACGTCGTGCCGCGCCCCGGCGTCGACGTCAT
Organism: Kofleriaceae bacterium; assembly: GCA_019912685.1. Lineage (GTDB taxonomy): Bacteria > Myxococcota_A > Polyangia > Haliangiales > Haliangiaceae > UBA2376. The sequence continues at coordinate 431 of JAIOII010000688.1, read as the reverse complement.
GCGCACCTCCCCGCCGAGGCGGGCGATGGTCTCGCGCACGAGATCGAGGCCGATGCCGCGACCGGACATCTCGTCGGCCTCGTCGCGTGACGACACGCCGGGGTCGAAGAGGGCGTGGAGGACGTCGTCGTCGGAGGCGAGCTCGGCGCGCGCGCGCGACCAGCGCCCGCTCTCGACGAAGCGCTCGCGCAGCTTCTTCACGTCGACGCCGCGGCCGTCGTCGGCGACCTCGACCACGACGAGGTTCCCCTCCTGGCGCGCGTGCACCCGGATCGTGCCGGTCGCGGCCTTGCCGCGCAGCACGCGCTCGGCCGGCGGCTCGATGCCGTGCACGACCGCGTTGCGGAGGATCTGGATCAGCGGATCGGTGACGCGCTCGGCGACCGCCTTGTCGAACTCGGTGTCCTCGCCGCGCGTGCGCAGCTCGACCT
>JAIOII010000687.1 GCA_019912685.1 Kofleriaceae bacterium | reverse complement strand
CCGGCCGACCAGATCCGACGAGAGGCGCGCGACCTGCGCGACCACGTCGACCTCGTCGTGCCCGGGCGCGCTGGCGAGGAGGCGCGCGACCTCGCCCGCCTGGGTCGAGCTCAGGACGCCGAGCGTGACGGCGATCTTGGCCGCGCTGTCGGCCGGGTGCGGGCTGCGCGCGCCGACGATCGCGCCGTCCTCCCACGCGACCTGGTAGTCGCGGCCGCCGGCGGCGATCACCAGCTCGCCCGTGAACGCGCGCCCGGCCAGCGTCGCAAAGAGCCGCGGCGCCGAGAATTCGGACAGGGATCCCTGGGAGACGATGGTCACGATTACCGACGACGCCGCCTGCGCTCGCGCTCGTTGTAGATGCGGCTGCCCACGTAGAGGAGCGCCGAGACGGCGAGGACAGCGACCACCACGCCCAGGACGGTCTCGTTGCCGTCCGTGTACGACCACCACTGGGCCCTGACCATGCTCGCCATTTCTCGTAGAAGGGTAGCGCACCTGATTTCGCGACACCACGGGCGTGGTGATAAGCTCTCGTGCGGTGAGCTCGTCCTTTCCCCTCGACGACAAGCGCGTGCGCTTCTCCGGGGCAACCAACATCGGACGCAAGCGCGAGCACAACGAGGACTCGATCGCGCTGCCCACGACCTTGCGGCTGGCGATCGTCGCCGACGGCATGGGTGGTCACGCGTCGGGTGACGTCGCCAGCCGGCTCGCCGTCGACACGGTGACCGAGTACTTCCTCGCCACCGCCGATCAGCAGACGCTCACCTGGCCGTACAAGGTCGAGTCGGAGGAGCGCGCCGAGGTCATGCGCATGACCCAGGCGGTGATGCTCGCCAACATGAACATCTGGGAGCGGACCCAGAAAGAGGGCCAGTCGCGGATGGGCACGACCATCGTCGCCCTCTACTTCCTCGACGACAAGGTCATCATCGGCCACGTCGGCGACAGCCGCTGCTACCGGATGCGCGAGGGCGAGCTGGTCCAGCTCACCGAGGACCACTCGCTCATCAACGACTACATCAAGATGAAGCGCATGACCGCCGAGGAGGCGGAGAACTGGCCGCACAAGAACGTGGTCGTGCGCGCGCTCGGCATGAAGGAGTCGGTCGCCGTCGACATCTTCACCGAGAAGCCGATGCTCGGCGACTGCTACGTCCTGTGCTCGGACGGGCTGTCGGGCATGCTCACCGACGACCAGCTGGCGGGCGCGATCGGCGCCGAGCGCGACCTCGACCGCTGCGTCGAGAAGCTGATCGACATGGCGAACGAGGCGGGCGGCGTCGACAACATCTCCGTGGTGCTGGCGCGCGTCGAGGCCGGGTCATGAGCTGGTCGGCGGCGTGCGCGCTGCTGATGGCGGCGGCGCTCGCGGCCGGCGCGGGTTGCAAGGCGAAGGAGAAGGAAGAGGCCGGCGGCGGCCTGAGGGAGAGGAAGGACCTGATGACGCCGCAGGAGAAGAAGCGCGGCGAGGACGCGTGCAACGCGTACGTGACGCAGCTGTGCGCGTGCGCGGCGGCGAAGCCAGACGACGCGGCGCTCGCGGAGCGGTGCGAGCTGAAGAAGGCCAAGCCCGAGGCGCTCGGGCTCTTGCTCGGCGTGATCGAGGACCCGAAGTCGTCGGACGACTCGGTGCTGCGCGCGCACGTCGAGGCGCGCAAGCTGATCGCGAAGTGCTTCGAGGAGGCCGCGGGGTTACCGGCGATGGGATGCCGGTAGAAGGGTAAGGGTAAGGCTCAGAGCGAGAGGTCGGCTCAGAGCGAGAGGTCGGCCCAGAGCGGCAGGTGATCGCTGTCGCGGACGGCGTGCTCGACCTCGAAGGCGGAGACGGTGAGGCCGCGGGTGTAGATCGCGTCGAGGCGCATCGAGAGCCACTCGTGGGTGGGACCGGACGCGCGGACGGGGGTCGAGAAGCCGTGCGAGCGGACGTACTGCTCGAGCTTGTCGTCGTGCGTGCCCGCGGGGACGGGCACGACGTGGCCGACCCACGTGAAGGGGCTCGTGTTCATGTCGCCGGCGATGATCGCGGGACCGTCCCAGGAGGTGGCCGCGGTCAGGACGGGCGTGAGCTGACGCATGCGCTGCGCGGCGTTCAGGCGGTTGTCGAGGTGGACCGAGAACAGGCGCACCGCGGTGCCGTCGACGTCGATGGTCGCGGCGAGCGCGACGCGTCGACCGGCGTTGAAGCGGACGTTGTAGTAGGGCAGCTCGATGATCGTTAGATCGGCGAGCGGCCGGCGGCTCAGGATCGCGACGCCGAGGCTGCCGCCGCGCAGGCCGTGGCCCGGCGCGTAGGCGCAGTGCCAGCCGTCGTCGCGCGCCACCGCGCACGCGCTCGAGTCGGCGCCGCGCGGCTGATGGACCTCCTGCAGGAAGACGACGTCGGAGGCGGCGAGGTCGGCGTCGGAGGCGAGCGCCTTGCCGAGGCGCTCGCCGTCGATGTGGTGGATGTTGTAGGTCGCGACCCGCAGCGGCGCGCCTGGCTCCGCGGAGGGGTCGGAGGATGGGGCCGTGACCGTCGCGACCGCGACGTTCACCGGGTCGGGGTGGCGACAGGCGGCGGCGACGGCGAGGAGCCCGACGGTGGCGAGCGCGAGCGCACGGAAGGCCATGGGCGCGCCCGATGCAGGGCGCGTACCCGACGCCAAACCCGTGGAACTGCGTGCGGCCGGTGTCAAAGCTCCGTCACTGTACGGTGCCGATGGTGAACAGCAAGTCGAGGTCGATGCCCGTGTAGTCGAACGAGAGGTCGGTGTCGTCGTCGGGATCGTCCTCGTCGAAGTGGAACGCCATCGGGACCGCAAGGTGGCCGCCGACGTAGAGCTTGCCACCGAGCGGAACCATGATGCCGAGGCCGGCCTCGGCGGCGATGCCCGGATCGGTGTCGCTCACCTCGAAGTCGATACCGAACGCGCTGCCGGTGGCGCTGGCGTGGACGATGTCGACGCCGGCACCAAGGCGCACGAACAATGACGCCTTGCCCACGGGCACGGCATGTCGTGCACCGACCAGGATCCGATAGCGCTCGGCGTCGATGTCGAGGTTCAACAGCCCCCCCTCGGCCGCCGGATCTACGAAGGTGAAGTCGCCCGAGAGCTCGAGCTTCGTCGGCCCGCCGCCGCCACCCGCGCGCAGGCCGACCTTGAAGCTCTCGTCGGCGAAGTCGTCGTAGTCGTCGTCGGCAACCGGGACCGCCAGGCCGACGACGGCCTCGGCGTAACCGTCGGCCGCCGCCGGCTGCGCCGCCGCCGTCGTCGCGATCGCGATCGTGAACGTGGTGATCGTTGCCCGCATATGCGGCGCAGCCTAACACCCTAGTCCGGGCGAACCGACATCACGCCGGCAGCCGTGACGATCGCGTCACGAACCTCGCCCGTAACTCGTGTTTCTGCCCACACGACCGCGCGCTCGATCACCGAACCGGGCTCGACGATCGCGCCCGCCCCGACGACCGCGTACGGCCCGATGACGGCGCCGGCGCGCGTCGGGCCGGGCGCGGCGATCGGCGCCGGCGCCGTCATCGGGCCGTACGCGGTCGTCGGGGCGGGCGCGATCGTCGAGCCCGGTTCGGTGATCGAGCGCGCGGCCGTGTGGGCAGAAACACGAGTTACGGGCGAGGTTCGTGACGCGATCGTCACGGCTGCCGGC
>JAIOII010000686.1 GCA_019912685.1 Kofleriaceae bacterium | reverse complement strand
ACCTCGCCCTCGTGCGCGCGCAGGGCGACGCGGTGGCCGCGGCGCTCGACGACATCGCGCGCGATCGCGACGCGACCTACGCCGCGCTCGGGTTCAGAACACGCCGGTGACGGTCAGGACGACGTGCATGTCGGGGAAGTTGATCGAGTCGACGGTCGCCGGCTGGGTGATCGCACAGTCCGGCGCGCGGATGTAGGACGGCCCGGTCTCCGCCGTCGTGTTCGACCCGATGAAGAAGATGTTGCCCGCGCCGTTGCCGTCGGCGTCGCTGTCGGGCACGAAGAGCTCGGCGACCAGCGTCTCGGTCGGCTGGATCACCGGCGCCGGCGACAGCGCCACCGGAAGCACGATGCCCGCCGTCGTGTCGTTCACGGTGACGAGCTGGCCGGCGACGCTGGTGAGGTTCGTGGTGATGAACGTGCCGTTCAGCGTGTACAGGCGCACCTGGACGGTCTGCGACGTGCCGACCTCGGCGTCCGCGCTCTCGACGCCGAAGTCGATGCGCTGCGCCGTGAACGGACGGACGACGCCGAAGTCCGAGAGCCGGAACACGCGGTAGTAGCTGTTCTCGGCGGTGATGCCGGCGGCGTTGCACGACACGGAGTTGAGCGCGGTGATGGTCATCGCCCCGCTCTGCGACAGCGTGATGGTCTGCAGCGCCGCGTCGATGTTGCCGGGAGGCGCGTCGATCGGCGTCATGGGCGCGTCCACGGTGCTGCCGGGCGCGTCCGGGTCGCCGCCGCCGGGGGCGTCGACCTCGCTACCTCCCGGTGCGTCGACGTTCCCGTTGTTCCCGCCGCCCGGATCCGCCGTCGCGCAAGCACCGAGAGCGAGGGTCAGGGAGGCGAACAGACGGGTCCCGCTCATGAGCGGAATCGTGCCCAACTTTGCCGGCCGGGAGCAACCCTTGGCTGCTAACCGATGCCGACCCGATGCCGACCCGATGTCGGCTCAGACGGCGAGGCGGACGCCCGCGGAATGCCGCGCCACGTCGAACGCCGGGCGAGCGGCGAGGCGGGCGTTGGCGGCGAGGAGGTCGTCGATCGTGTCGATCTCGGTCGCGTACATGTGACCGATGTCGACGCCGTAGAGGCTCGCGCCCTGGTCGATGATCTCCTGGAACGAGGCCTCGTAGTACTCGTTGACCAGGCCCTGCTGGTGAACGCGGTGGTCGAGCGCGTCGAACAGCTTCGCCGACGAGTGGGCGCTGAACAGCTCGATGCCGACCGACTCGCCCATCGCGCCGCGCACGGGCACGTGCTTGCCGATCGCGAGCACGCGGTCGGCGGCGTCGGCGGTGACCTTCACTTCCTCGAGCCCGATGTCGCCGACGGAGCGGACCGCGAGGCAGTCCGGACCGCGCGCGAGGAGCGCCTCGACGACGCCGAGGTCGAACACGACGTCACCGTCGAGGAGGATGAACGGATCCTGCTCGAGGTGCGGGCGGAGGAGCGAGAGCGAGTAGGCGTTGTTCGTGGTGCGGAAGATCGGGTTCGTGACGAACTCGACATCGACGCCCGAGGAGCTCGGGAACCAGTCGGCGACCGCGTCGCGCACCATGTGCTCGAGATAGCCGGTGCCGATCACGAACTGATCGAAGCCACAGCGCATCAGGCTGGTCATCGTGCGGCGCAGGATGGGCACGCCGGCGACCGGGAGAAGCGTCTTCGGGGTGTCGTCCGAGTACGGACGAAGCCGGGTCGCGCAACCGGCAGCGAGGATGGCAGCCTTCATGATTCGCCCCGGCCCTTTGCAAGCCGCATACGCGACGCGATATCAGGGGGTTAGGCACCCATGGGTGTTGAAAAGTGGTCACCCGACGCGGGAGTAGGTGCCCGCCCTGACCGAAAGCTGCCACCTGGGTGTCACTCCCGCGCCGCCTGAACGTAATGAATGCCACAAGTTGACGGAGCTTGACCCGGTGGCTGGCACCTCGCAGAGTACGCGCCCCGTGCCCCAGAGCAGGATCGACGCCATCGTGCTGGCCGACCGGGCTGGCGCCGACGCGCGCGTCGTCGCCAGCCCGGTCGGCCAGCACGATGGCGT
>JAIOII010000685.1 GCA_019912685.1 Kofleriaceae bacterium | reverse complement strand
GATCGTGCCCGTCGGAGAGGATCCACGCGCTGCGGTGCGCGCCGTGCGCGACGACGGGCACGATCGGCGCGCCCACCTGCTGCGCGACGCGCACGAACCCGGTGCGCTCGCCGAGCACGACGCGATCGCGGTCGCGCGACGCGCGGTACGCGTCGAGGTCGCCGCCGGGATAGACGAGCACCTGTCCTCCCGCCTCGAGCACGCGGCGCGCGTTGACCGGCGTCGCGCGGATCGCGCCGAGCCGCTGCAGCGCGCGCCCGAGCGGCGTCAGCTGCTGCATCGCGAAGTCATGCGCGAGCGCGTACAGCGGCGCGTCGGGCCCGCGCGCCCGCCACAAGGTGGCGAGCGTGCACGGCAGATCCGGTCCCGCGATGCCGCCGTTGTGATTCGCGGCGAGCACCGCCGGCGTCGCCGGCACGTGCTCGATTCCGTCGACGCGCAGCCGCACGTACCGCCGCGCGTACAGCTCGAACAGCGGCAGCAGCGCGCGGATCACGCGCGGGTCGCGCCGGTCGAGCGCGTCGGGATCGAACACCCCGCCACCGTACCCCGCGCGCCGAGCGGTGGCGGTAGCATCGCAGGATGCCGGTGATCGTCCTCTGTGCGTACGCGCTCACCCTGGCCGCGCAGTCCGTGACCGGGCTCCAGGATCCGCGGCCGGCGAGCCTCGTGCTCGACCAGTCCGGCGTCATCGACGAGCCGACCGAGCGCCGCATCGACGCGCAGCTGGTCGCGCTGCGGACGGCGACGGGCGCCGAGGTCGCGCTCGTGACCGTCGACGACGTGAGCGGGACGCCGAAGGCGTTCGCGACCGCGCTGTTCGCGCACTGGCAGCTCGGCAGCGCCACGAGGAACGACGGCGTGCTCGTGCTGATGGTGATGGGCCAGCGCCGGCTCGAGATCGAGACCGGCGACGGGATGCAGGCGAGCCTGCCGTCGTGGTGGCTCGCCGACATGCAGGCGAAGGCCATGGTGCCGCGCTTCAAGGCGCGTGACTTCGCCGGCGGACTCGCGGCCGGCATCGCGGCGATCGACGGCCGCCTGCGCGCGCTGCCGGGCGAGAGCGAGCGCGACGTCGCGCCCGGCGAGTACCGCTCCGACAACGTCGTGGCGCCGGGCACGACGGCACCGTCGTCACCGCCCCACGCTCCGGGCGCGCCCGCTCGCGGGGTCCACGCGCCGCCGCCGCCGGACGACGGGCCGAGCGCGACCGAGTACGCGGTCGGCGGAGGCGCCGCGGCCGGCGCCGTGGGCGGAGGCGGCGCGCTCGCGTTCGTGGTCGCGCGCCGGCGGCGGCGCTGCGCGAAGTGCAAGGTCAAGATGCTCCCGCTCGACGAGATCGCCGACGACGCGCACCTCGACGCCGGCCAGCGCACCGAGGAGCGGATCGGCAGCGTGAACTACGAGGTCCTCGTCTGCCCCGGTTGCCAGGACTCGCGCACGCTCCGCCACGGCAAGTGGTTCAGCGGCCGCAGCAAGTGCCCGGCCTGCGGCTACAAGACCGAGAAGTCGACGTCGACCACGATCGTGACCGCCACCTACGACCGCGGCGGGCGCGTCCGCGTCGACGAGGAGTGCGCCCACTGCAACCGCCGCCACTCCCACACGTACACGACGTCGCCGCGCACGCGCCCGTCGTCGTCCTCTTCCTCGTCCTCCTCCTCACGCTCCTCGAGCTCGTCGCGCTCCTCCTACTCGTCCTCGTCCCGCTCTTCCGGCGGCGGCCGCTCCTCGGGCGGCGGCGCCGGCTCGAGCTGGTGAGGCGCGACGCCAGGGTCGCCGCTCACTCGCCCTGATCTTCGGCCACCCGGCGTCGGCGGGCGCCGGCGAACGCGCCGGAGATGGTGTTGTTGACCTGGTACGAGACGACGATCGTCGCCGATCGATCCTGCGACGACGAGCTGTACGGGTTCTGGTTCTCGGGATCCCGCGTCCGCGGCGGGCCGATCTCCGACCACTCGAGCACGTTGCGCCAGGCCGGGTCGCTGCGATCGAGCGCATACAGCGCGTTGAGCAGCTCGCCGTAGGAGTTGGTCGCGCGCCGCATGGCCAGCGCGTAGTTCTCCATCTCCTTCTGGAGGCGCAGCTCGTACAGGCGCTGCTGGTCCCGGTCCGAGAGCGTGCCTCGGCGCTCCTGCCTCGCCTCGAGGATCTTGAGCTCGTGGTCGTACTCCGCGAACACCTGGCTGTGGCAGCCGAGCACCTCGACCTTGAACAGCTTGCTCGGGTTGCGCCGCGTGTCGTCGTGGAACTCGTGGATCATCCGCGACAGCGAGCGGATCGTCTCGACGTCGGCGGCGTCGGGCTCGTCCTTGCCGTGATCGAAGTAGAGCCGCGCGTAGTGCAACGGGATCCAGGCCTCGGTCAGCACCGGCTGCACCTCCTCGAGCTCGCCCCACTCGCCGGCCTGGAAGTCGAGCGGTCCGTCGAGCGACGTCTTGCCGAACTCGACCGTCCCATCGACGCCGGCGTCGAACCCCGAATCACCCAGCCCGCCGAGGCTGTCCTCGAACAGCATGTCGCCGAGCTGCGCGAGGTCGAAGCCGGCCTCCGCGGTGAACGAGAGCTCCGACTCCCACAGCAGGCTCTCGGCGCCCTTGCGGATGAGCAGCGCACCGGCGCCGCCCTTGCCGTCGAGCGCGGTGAAGCTCGCCGAGCCGGAGACCGACGGGCTCGTGAACTGGGCGCCCTTGAAGAACCCCGGCGCCAGGTAGTTGTCGCGCGGCATCTCCTTCGCCTCCTCGAACCCGCCGCTGCCCGAGAACTGGACGCCGCCGTTGGCGTCGTGGTCGTCCTTCGAGTCGGGCTTCGGCTTCTTGGGCTTCTTGCCCTTGCCCATCTTCTTCAACACCGCGTCGAGCGACACGCCGGCCCCGAGCATCCAGCCATCCAGCTCGACGGTCTGGGTCCAGGTGAGGCCGGGGATGAGCGTGTTGGTGTACCGGACCTCGATCGACTTGTAGACCTTGCCGCCCTTGCCGACGCCGACGTTGGCCTCGATCGTGGTCCCGCCGACCGGGCGCATCTCGTACTTGTGCGATGGCTCGGCGTCCTCGACGTTCATGAGGTACTTGAGCTCGGTGAGCGACCACGGGTTGAACATGCGGATCTCCCGCACGTAGGCCGCGTTCTTGCCCGACGCGAGGCGGCTCCGGGCCGCTTCCATCAGGAGATCGAACGCGGGGTCCTTCGCGGCGGCGCGCCGGAACGTCTTGAGCGCGGTGTTGATCTTGATCTCCTGATCCTGCTTGAAGGCGAGATCGGGCGTACCGCGCTGCTTGCGCCAGGTCGCGAGCGCTTCCTCGACGTCGCTCACGAAGGCGTCGACCCACTTGTCCTGCTGCTTCTCGAGCCCGGTGGTCGGGTTCAGGTCGGTGTAGAGGATGCTACGGAGCTCGTTCTGCTTGAGCTGGAGCGCAGGTGCGTCGCCGCCGTTCGCCGGCGCAGCCCCGAGGCCGGCCGGCTCGCCGCG
>JAIOII010000684.1 GCA_019912685.1 Kofleriaceae bacterium | reverse complement strand
ACGGCCCCGAGCTCGCCCCGCGAGCGGAGGATCGACAGCAGCATCGCGATCGCCACGGCGTGGCCAGGCAGGTTCCAGGCGAGGAAGACGTCGTAGACGGCGAGGTCCGCCTCGGCGCCGGCGCGATGGGGGTGGTCTTCGAGGCGCGCGATACCGAGCTCGATCGCAGGGTGGCGGTGAAGCTGGTGAGCCCGCGCTCGGGCGACGCCGAGACCGCGCGTTCGCGGCTGCGGCGAGAGGCGCAGGCGATGGCGCGCCTGTCACATCCCAACGTGGCGGCGGTCCTCGACATCGGCCGGGTCGGGGATCAGCTCTTCATCGCGATGGAGCTGGTACGAGGGCGGACCCTGCGGGCCTTCGTCGACGAGGCGCGGCCGTGGAAGGAGACCTTGCCCATCCTCCTGGCGGCGGCGCGCGGACTGGCGGCGGCGCACGCGGCGGGCGTCGTGCATCGCGACTTCAAGCCCGACAACGTCCTGGTGCGCGACGATGGCGCCGTGCGCGTGAGCGACTTCGGTCTGGCGCGCGAGGCCACCGGACGGGTCGATACCACCGGCAGCGGCGACGTGCCCCTCGAGCTGGTGACGGCGACCGGAGCGGTCGTCGGGACGCCGGCGTACCTCGCGCCCGAGAGCGTCCGCGGCGAGGCCGACGCGGCGAGCGATCAGTTCGCCTTCGCGGTCACCGCCTTCGAGGTGCTCGAGGGCCGGCGCCCGTTCGAGAGCGCCGACATCGTCGAGATGCTGCGCGGCGAGCGCAGCACGCCGCCGAGGCGTCCGTGGCGCCGTCGCGATCTGCCGGCGGCGCTCAGGGCGGTGATCGAGCGTGGGCTCGCCACCGATCCGTCGGCGCGCTGGCCCTCGATGGCGGCGATGGCGGCGCAGCTCGAACGGCTGGCGCAGCCCCGGATGAAACGTCGGATCGCCGTCCTCGTCGCCGCCATCGGCGTCGTGTCGCTGGGCGCGGTGCTCGTCGCGACCAGACCCGGTAGCGGCTCCGGTCCGCGGCAGGAGCGGTTCTGGAAGGAGAAGCTCCTCACCTTCCGCGGCGACGTCCACCAGGCGGCGCTGTCCCCCGATGGCACGCTGATCGCCGCGCAAGCGGGAGGCGAGCTGGTGATCATCCCCGTCCGTGGCGGAGAGCATCGCCGCCTCGCCAGCTTGCTCGGCGACGACCAGCAGTCCTCTCTGGTCGCCGAGCTGGAATGGTCTCCTGATGGGTCGACGCTCCTCATGTCCCAGGTCCGGCCCGGGGCCAGGCCGCAGTGGTCGACGATCGACGTCGCCAGCGGCGCTGTCGAGCACCTCTCCCTCGAAGGCGGGGAAGGCGCCATGCTCTCGAACGACGAGATCGTGATCTCCGCGAGCAACTACCGCGCCGTGACGGTCGTCTCGCGGCGGGACAACCGCCCCCTGCGCACCTGCCAGGTGCCCGGCGACTACCAGTGGATCTCCGACCTCGCCGTCGCCGCCGGGTCGGTCTTCATCGTGGTCGGCTGGTCGGATCAAACGTCGGCGTTGCTGGCGATGGACCCCACCTGCGGACGATCGCGGGTCGTCATCCGCCGAGGTCCGCCGCGGTTCTTCATCCCCTCGAGCGATGGTCGACTGTTCTCGGTCCCCGTCGGTCGCATCATCGATCGGTACACCGAGCATCGTGCGGATGGCGAGCCGGTGGGTCCGGCGCGGCCGCTCCCCGTCGGAACCGTCGCCCTCGCCGGCGTGCTGCCGGACGGTAGCGCCGTCGTCGCGCGGCAGGCGACGACCTGGCGAATGCTGGACTCGAACGGGCGCGAGCTGGGACGCGGCACCGGGACCCCCGACTTCGTCCTGTCTCCCGACCGCCGCCAGTTCGCCGTGCTCGATCGCCGGCCCGGGGAGTCCCCGACTCTCTTCGTTGTCGATCGAGGCGAGGTCGGCATCCCCAAGGCACCGATCGCCGAGCAAGTGGAAGCGGTGGCCTGGTCGCCGACGGGGTCACACCTGGCCGTGATCGCGCGCGATTCCGAACGGGCGGTCCTCTGGGTGGTCGATCGATCGACGGGAGATCGGCACGCGTTGCCAGCCGCCCAGCTGTCGACCCAGCCCGGCACCGGCGTCCAGTGGCTCGACGACGATCGCATCGCATACCTGCGCGCCGATCACGCGACGTACCTCTGGGTCGACCGCCGTACCGGGGAGACCGGACAGCTCCTCGACGCGACCCTGGGCTGGACCTTCAAGCTGGCGCGTGCGCCGCGGGGCGACGCCCTCGCGCTGTTCTGGATGCGCGGTCGCGACGCCGGCACCTACCTGGTTCCCGGCGACGGACCACCCGAGGTCGTGCGAGCAGCGGGACAGTTCGAAGACGGGCACGCCTGGGATGATGACGGTCAGCTGTGGCTCTTCTCCGCGGCGAGCATCGATCGCTACGATCCGCGCACGCGCGAGACGTCCCATGTCCGCGAGTTCGATCTCGAGTCGACCTCCCGCCTCCTCGGCGTCTTCCCCCTGGGGGGAGTCGACTTCCACGCGCTTGTCTCCAACGCCACCGTCGATCTCCTGCTCTACGCGCCGCAGTAGGTGGCACAGATCGTCACGCATCGCGTGTCACGCGACGCCCGCGAGCGTCACGTGACCGAGCGCGGCGCGCGGGTTTCGGAGCGTTGCCCGAGCACGGACCTTGCTGAGCGGACGTGCATGACGAACCTCCTCTCCATCGTGCCCGCCCTCGCAGGCGTCGCGGTGAGCGCCGCCATGACGGCCACGGCGCTCGCCCAGCCGGCGCCGGACCCCGTCCGTCCCCTCAAGGTGAAGGTCTACGCGCCCGCCGAGGGCGTCGAGGTCGCCGCCGCCATGGCGCCGCCGTGGTGCGACGTCGTCCCGCCGCCGAAGTCGCCGAGCAGCAGCGCGTCGCGCAGCTCGCTCGAGCGCCAGTTCATGGTGGTCGATCGCTCCGGCTGGGGCGGCGGCACGCTCGAGAAGATCGCCGCCATGCTGTGCGAGAGCCCCGAGGACGAGAGCTTCCAGGCGCAGACCGGCAGCGTGGTGCAGGCGTGGATCAACGTCACCGGCCTCGGCACGCAGCAGGCGATCGCGTCGATCCGCGCGCGCGTCGATACCGCGAGCTGGAAGCGCCAGCGCGACGAGACCTGCGCCGCGGTCGCGGTGAACCCCGAGGCCAGCGGCCGCGCCCTCGAGCTGGCCCGGGTCACCGCGCGCGTCTTCGGCTGCGGCTCCTCGTCGCTCGGCCCGTTCTGGAGCGACGACATGAACCCGCCCGACAAGTCCCTGGGCTGGTACCTCGACGAGGACGCCGCGCCGCCGTCGCAGACGATCGCGTCGTACCGCGTGCTGCGCTGCCTGCCGCGCGCGAGCCGTGCGCCCGACGCCCACGCGCTCGGACGTTACGCGTCGTGCGGCGTCGAGGCGCGCGCCCTCGACCCGGGCAAGCTCGAGGCCGAGCTGGCGTCGTCGGGCTGGAACGAGTTCGCGAAGACGATCGCCCGCGAGCAGCACGGGTTCGCGCGGCGTCGCGTCGCCCAGTACGACCGCGAGGTGCGCGCGCTGGCCGCCAAGGATCCGGCGTACCAGCAGATCTTCTACGACGCGCCCGAGGCGGCGTGGAAGGCGTGGACCGAGCTCGCCGCCGCCAACCGCGACGCGCTCGACGCCGCGTTCGCGTACGAGGCCCGCTTCGTCGACAACCCGGGGCGGGCCACCGGCTGCCGGGCCGCGC
>JAIOII010000683.1 GCA_019912685.1 Kofleriaceae bacterium | reverse complement strand
GCCGCCGGTCGCCCGATGACGCACCACGACGGCGGCGCCCGGCGACACCGTCGTGGTGCGTCATCGGGCGACCGGCGGCACCGTGTGGATCTACAAGGGGGAGTCGACGCTCCTGCTCGGTTGCGACGCGGCGCGCCTCGTACCGCCGCTGTGCGTGCGGGAGGGGGCGGGCGTCGTCGCCGCGCTCGAGCTCGATCGGCCGGGCACGTACCACGTGCTCACGAGCGTGAGCAGTCGCCTGAGCCGTCAGGAGGCGCCCGCGACCCTCGACGAGGCGCTGGCGGCGCTGACCACCGCCGGCGCGCGCTTCCGGCACGACGAGCTCGACGTCCGCTGAGCCGCGTAAGGGCATGTTATCGACCCGGCGCTGACGGGCGTCGTGATCGACGTGTTATGCCCGTCGCGCTTCGAGAGGGAGGCAACCATGTCGCAGCGCCCGAGCTTCGCGATCGTGACCGTGATCTGTCTTGCTTGCGCCGCGCTCGCCGCGTGCGGTCCGTCGGTGTCCGGCGACGACGACGATGACGACGGCTCCGGCGACGGCGGCGGCCAGGACGGCAGCAACACCTGCACGCCGAATCTCCCGGTGTGCATCGGCGACAACATCCACGTGTGCAACAACGACGGCTCGGTCGGCCCGATGGTCTCGAGCTGCCCGGGCGGCACGTGCATCAACGGCGCGTGCAACGACGCGTGCGCGGCGGCGGTCGCCAATCGCAGCTACATCGGCTGCGAGTACTGGCCCGTCGACCTCGACAACGCGGTCGAGGTGCAGGGCACGGAGTTCTTGCCCGGCTTCGGCTGCATCCAGCCGAGCGGTGGCACCACGCCGGCGGTGCCGCTCATGGTCTGCAGCCAGGGAGCCACGCTCTACGGTCAGTGTGACTACGGCAACGACTGCACCGCGGCCGGTGCGCAGACGACCTGCGGCTCGCAGAACGTGTGCGTCTTGAACGCGCAGAAGGCGCCGTTCGCGGTCGTCGTCTCCAACCCGCAGCCGAGCGCGGCGATGGTGACGCTCCAGGGCGCGGGCGGCACGATGATGATGGACACGGTGATGCCGGGCGAGGTGAAGGCGCTGTTCCCGCAGATGAGCGGCATCGCCGACCAGTCGCTCGACCACAGCGGCATCGAGCGCAAGGCCTACAAGCTCACGTCGACCCAGCCGATCGTCGCGTACCAGTTCAACCCGCTCAACAACGTCGGCGTGTTCTCGAACGACGCGTCGCTGCTCCTGCCGGCGCACGCGTTCGACCTCGACTACACCGGCGTCACGTACCGCACGCTCACGCGGCGCCCGACCGCGCACGACTACAACGGCTACCTCACCGTCGTGGCGTCGGGTCCGGGCACGACGATGGTGAACGTGACGGCCACGGCGGGCGTGCGCGCGGGCCTGAACGTGCCGGCGATCGCCGCCGGCGGCTCGATGAGCTTCACGCTCCAGCAGTTCGAGACCCTCAACCTCGAGGCGATCGCCGGCGGTGACCTCACCGGCTCGGCGATCACGTGCAGCCAGCCGTGCGGCGTGTTCGGCGGCCACGAGGCGACCAACCTGTCGCAGATGGCGCAGTCGCCGTGCTGCGCCGATCACCTCGAGGACCAGATCTTCCCCAACAGCACGTGGGGCAAGATCTACGTCGTGGCGCGCAGCGAGGCCCGCACGACGGCGGTGCCCGACATGGTGCGCGTGGTCGCCCAGCGCGCGAACACGACGGTCACCTTCACCCCGGCGCAGACCGGCTGCGCGTCGGCGCTCGCCGCCGGCCAGTTCTGCGACGTCTTCATCACCGGCGACGTCCACATCTCGGCGAACGAGCCGATCCTCGTCGCGCACTACCTGAGCAGCAACGGCGGCACCGACCAGGACGCCGGCGACCCGTCGATGTCGTTCGCGGTCCCGACCGAGCAGTACCGCACGCAGTACACGCTGCTCGTCCCCATGCAGTACAACGAGAGCTTCTTCTCGATCATCACGCCCTCGACCGGCACCGTCACCCTCGACGGCACCAACGTCACCACCTTCACGCCCGTCGGTGACGGCAGCTTCCGCGTCGCGCGCGTCCCGGTCCAGGCCGGCTCCCACAACCTCGTGTGCAGCGAGGGCTGCGGCGTCGAGGTCTACGGCTGGTCCGACGCCGTCTCCTACCTCTTCGCCGGCGGCCTCGATCTCGAGCAGATCGTCATCGGCGGCCCGTCGCTCGCGGAGTGACGGTGGCCGCCGCCGCCGTCAGGCCGGCCGGCTCTTGAGGGTGGGCTTGCGGGGCAGGTGGCGCAGCCCCATCCACGCCAGCGCGCCGATGTGCTTCGCCACCTCCTCGATCGAGGGCTTGCGGACGTCGGTCCACCACTTGCCGACGAACGTGACCATGCCGACCAGCGCGTGGGCGTAGATCGGCGCGGCGCGCGGATCGTAGCCGGCGGCCTTGAACGACGACGCGAAGACGTCGCCGACCCGCTCGGCGAGGTCGTTGAGCAGGCTCGACATCCGACCGCGCCCCGACGTGAGCGGGGAGTCCTGCGACAGGACGGCGAAGCCGTCGGGGTGATCGCGGACGTACGAGAGGAAGGCGAAGCTCGCGTTCTCGACCCGCTCGCGTGGCGAACCGACCGCGATCGCCTCCACGATCCGTCGCACCACGTAATCCATCTCGCGGTCGACGATCACGGCGTAGAGCCCCTCCTTGCCGCCGAAGTGCTCGTAGACGACGGGCTTGGAGACCTTGGCGCGATCGGCGATCTCCTCCATCGAGGCCGCCTCGAAGCCGCGCTTGGCGAAGACCGCTCGGCCGACGTCGATCAGCTGGGCGCGGCGTTCCGAGGCGGGCAGACGGCGACTCATGCGAGCAACGTAGAACACCGACGTAAGCTACGCAACGGTAAGAAATCGAAGGCATGGGCCCCGTTCACCGACGGAGCGATCGGATCAGGCTTGACGAATACCTACGCGAGCGTAACTTACGGTGGAGTAGAAAATGCAAACCGACCTGCTCCGCACCGTCACCCGCCGCCTCTTCCTCGACCGCCAGGCCGCGTTCTGGCTCGAGCGGCTGCACCCGACCTGGTCGCCGCACGAGCTCCGCGCCCGGGTGGTCGAGGTCATCACCGAGACGCCCGACGCCCGGACCTTCGTGCTCCGCCCCAACCGCCACTGGGCCGGCCACCGCGCCGGCCAGTACACCACCGTCGAGGTCGAGATCGACGGCGTCCGCCATCGCCGCTGCTACTCGATCTCCTCGGCGCCGTCCGATCCACGCGTCGCGATCACGGTCAAGCGCGTCGCCGGCGGCCGGGTCTCGCCCTGGCTCCACGAGCACGTTCGCCCCGGCCACGTGCTCCGCCTCGGCCCGGCCGCCGGCGACTTCGGCCTCGCGCCGGACGAGCCGGCGTCGCCCCTGCTCCTGATCGGCGGCGGCAGCGGCCTCACCCCGCTGATGTCGATCCTCCGCGACCTCGTCGCGCGCGACGCGGTGCGCGACGTCGTGCTCGTGGTCCACGCCCGCCGCCACGACGACGTCATCTTCCGCCGCGAGCTCGACGCGATCGCGGCGCGCCACGACGGCCTGCGCCTCTTCGTCCACCTCGACGACCTCGACGAGGTCCGGCTGGCCCGGCTGGTGCCCGACTTCGCGACGCGGACCACGCTCCTGTGCGGACCGGCCGGCCTGATGGCGCGCGTCGAGCGCATGTGGGCGGCCGCCGGCGCCAGCGCGCGGCTGCGTCG
>JAIOII010000682.1 GCA_019912685.1 Kofleriaceae bacterium | reverse complement strand
AACGCGAGGTGCGGCGCTTCCCCGACGAGAAGGCGGCGGGACCCGCGCGCGCCTCGGCGAGCGGCTCCGCCTTCTTCGCCGGATCCGCGGCCGCCTGCTCGTAGAGCAAGGACGCGAGCACGTGCGCCGCCGTCGCCTTGGCGCCCTTCGCCGGCTTGCCATCGCGGGCGTGCTTCGCCCACTGCGCCCGGGCCTTCGCGAGCGGGACGGCGGGGGTGACGCGCACGAGCCGCATCGCGGTCGGTGGCAGCGCCTCGGGCGTGAACACCATGCCCTGCAGCGTCCACGGCCCGAGCTCGGCGGTGACGTCCTCCGCCGTTCCCATGCGGCGAGTCGCGTTCCCGGCCGGATCGGTCGGGCCGGTTCCATCGCCGGGGCCGACCGGCAACGGCTTGCATGCGATCGACCATGCGATCGCCGTCACGGCGATACCCAGGGTCATCGAACGACGGGCGATTCGAGAGCAGCGGTCGACGCGGTGCCACATGGTGCGGTGATAGGATAGGCACGTGTTCCGCCTCTGCGTCGCCGCCCTGGCGACTCTTTGTCTAGCGACCGCCGGCTGCGCGGTCGTTCGCCCTCACGAGCGGCAGAACCTGGCCCGGCGCACGATGACCGAAGATCGCGCGCCCGGGCAGAGCCGCTTCCTCCAGCACCAGACCGGCTCGCGCGAGGGCGCCGACGGCGGTACCGGCGAGCCCGGCGGCGGCTGCGGATGCAACTGAGCGCGCGCGCCGTCGTCGCCGTCGCGCTGGCCGCGCTCGCGTTCGCGCTCGCGTTCGGCCCACCGCCGGCGGCGCGCGCCGACGGCGAGCTCAGCTTCGCCACCGCGTACTACAAGGAGCGCGCGACGCGCGTGATGCAGCCGATGCTCGACGCGCGCTTCGACGTCGGCGAGTCCGGCGAGGCCACCGGCCACATGCTCGTCGACGCGATCACGTCGGCGTCGGTCGGCGTCGGCGGCGAGCTCTTCGAGGAGAAGCGCGTCGAGGGCGGCGCCACGTACACGCACGAGATCGACCTCTACAAGATCGGCGGCCTCGTCCGTTACTCCACCGAGCCCGACTACAAGTCGCTGTTCGGCGGCGTCCGGCTGCAGGCGGAGCTCTTCGACCGCAACCTGACGATCACGGCGGCGGGCATGGTCGGCCACGACGACTTCGACAACAGCGGCGCCGGCCCGACGGCGCCGCGCCGCGAGGGCGAGCTCGACACCATGCTCGGCTCGATCGGGCTCGCGCAGCTCCTGTCGCCCAACACCGTCGCCTCGGTCACGTACGACGTCAGCAAGCTCGAGGGCGAGCAGGCGAACCTCTACCGCTTCATCATCACCGCGGGCATGCAGGTCGACGAGAAGCATCCGCGGAGCCGGCTGCGGCACGCCGTCGCGGGCACCGTGAAGCAGTTCTTGCCGCGGAGCGTGACGACGCTCATGGGCACGTACCGCTTCTATCACGACGACTGGGACATCACCGCCCACACCCCCGAGGCGCGCGTGATCCAGGACGTCGGCGACGGGTCCCTGTTCGCGGTCCGCTACCGCTACCACCGGCAGAGCAAGGCGTACTTCTTCGAGGACGACTACGCGATGCCGATGGACCTCATCTCGGAGGACGAGAAGCTGTCGGCGTTCACGAGCCACACGATCGGCGCCTCCTTCGAGATGAGCGGCCATGTGATCGGCTTCACGGGGACGCTCGGCGAGACGCGCGGTCAGATCGTGATCGAGTACGTCGACCAGAACAATCGTTTCGGCAATGCTATCGCCGCCCATGCGTCCCTCACCGTCCCCATCACGTACTGACGTGCGCGTCGCGCTCGCCGCGTTCGTCCTCGGAACCGCGGCGGCCGCCGCGCTCGCCGGCTGCGGCGACGACGACAGCTGCGGCCCCGGCGACGCGCCGGCCGACGGCATCACGCTGACGATCGACGGCGAGACCGTGACCTACGGCGGCTTCACCGCGTCGGAGAACAACGACTGCACGGTGAACGGCAGCGGCGTCATCAGCGTGTCGGTCCACGGCACGCAGGTGGGCGGCACGTCGTCGTTGACGCTGTGCCTGCCGCGCCCCGACCTGCTCGGCGCCGACCCGGTGCCGCTCGTGCCCTCGCGGCCGACGCCGATGCCCGACGATCGCGCGATGGTGATCGACTCGAGCGCGGCGCTCGCCGGCGGCTGCACGGCGCAGAAGGACCTCACGATGATGCCGTCGGGGACCGCGCGCTTCCTCGGCTACTGCGACGGCGGCACCAGCGCCGCCGGTTACGCGCTCGAGCTCGCCGGGATCGTGCCGCTCGTGAAGACCTGCGGCGCGACGATGGAGAACGTGAGCGGCACGCTCGCCGGCACCGTCGCCGTCGACGTGCAATAGCAACCGGAGTTCCCGCCGGCGCGAACCCGGGTTCGTCACCGACCGCGGCGGTCGCGCGCGCGCGCGCGACGCGTCTACCGTGAACCATGCTCGGCCGCGCTGGACTCGCGCTCTCGATCCTCGTCTCCCTCGTCGCGTGCGTGGGCCAGGCTCCGCCCGGAGGAGGCGGCGAAGACGACGGCGACGGTGACGGCGACGGCGGCGGCGGCGACGTCGTCGACGCCATGCCCGACACGCCGCCCGACACCAGCGTCACCGTGCCGGTCGATGCCGAGCGCCCCGTCGACATCATGCCGCCGTCGCGGCTCGCCGAGATCGCGCCGCGCATGCCGCACGTCGCCGATCCGTGGCTCCGGGCCATCCTCGAGAGCCCGGACACCATGTGGTACGACCGGCTCTCGATCATCCCGGGGTACCAGGACTCGTTCGGCGACAACACGCAGCTGCCGATCGGCATGCGGCCGAACTCGATCGCCCCGGTCATGATCGACCTCGCGGTGCCGGGCGGGCACCAGCAGCTGTTCGTCGAGCACGGCCTCTTTCACTTCCCGTTCGGTCGCGGCATCGGCGGCGCGGCGCGCACCGACAACTTCGTCGTGAACTTCTGGCAGCTGCCGCGCGATCCGGCGGGCGCGATCCTCCCGGTCGTGTACTGGCAGCGTGATCCGAACCCGTACACGCACCGGGTCGAGTGGATGTTCCCGAAGGGCACGGTGTTCGGCGAGGTGCTCTTCCAGATCGACGCGGGTGGCACCTGGTACCCGTTCGAGATCCGCGTGCGCGTGCGCGAGGTCGATCACTGGCGCAATGACGTCTTCCGTCCGTTCCCGACCGGCGCCGAGCTCGCGACCGCGCTCGAGCAGGCCGCGGCGGCGAACCCGAGCTGGCAGACCGCCGACGTCGCGGCGCTGGCGGCGCACGCACGCGACGGCGGCACGCTCGTGGCCGAGACCTTGCGCGCCACGCACTTCGCGTCGGCGTTCCCGGCGACGCCGGGCGCGAAGGACGTGCTGCCGGCGCTCGCCGATCCGGCGGTGCTGAAGCACCTGCTCGTGACCGTCCCGTTCCGCTCGGCGAGGGGCCTGCCGTGGAAGCAGCAGGGGTCGCTCGTCGCGCACGCGGCGACGACGCAGGCGAGCTTCCACATCGTGCCCCGCGATTACGACGGCGGTCACCTCGAGGTCTCCGATACGTCGTGCACGCGCTGCCACCAGGACGCGGGCCGCCCGTTCCGCGACTGGTACCCGAACGTCATCGCGTACGGCGAGCTGTGGGGCGGCGACGACGTCTTCACGTGGCACCCGTTCGACGCCGCGAGCTTCGTCGACGACAGCGGCGACGTGCGCAACTTCAACCACGACAACCGCCGGATCCGCGCGGACTTCACCGCGGGCGGCGTCATCGTGCGCTACGCGCCGGCGCAGCACCCGGCGACGACGTGGGGCGAGCTGCCGGGGGCGTGGAAGAACTATGCGTACTGACCTGCGCCGCCGGCGCTTCCTCTGGCTCACGTGCGGCGGCGCGGGTGGCGCCGTGCTCGTCGCGTGCAGCGGCGAGCCTCCGCCGGGCGACGGCGAGGATGACGGCGACGACGTCGACGCCGCGATCGCGGCCGACGTGGACGCGGCGCCCGCCGGCGGCGCCGACGCGAGCCCCGCATCGCCCGACGCCGCGGCATGCACGATGACCGTCACGCTCCACGACGTCTACGCGATGGCGCTCTACTTCGACGGCGGCCTCGGCCCCCGCACCGGCACGATCCGCGTGGCCGACGTCGCCGCCGGCGTCGCGCTGCCCAAGGACTTCTGGCACGGTCACGGCGGCCAGCTCCACCGCTACACGGTGCTGCCCGAGCACTTCGCCGCGCTCAAGCGCCGCGAGCGCGTGATGCTCCAGACCACCGAGGTCGAGGGCCACCGCCACATGCTCTTCATCGACCCCGTCGATCCGCAGTGGCGCGTCGAGGGCGCGCCGCCCGAGACCATCCCCGCCTGCTGAGCCGGCAGAAGGTGGTAGCCGCGCGAAAACCCGGAAATGGCGAAAGCGTGCGCGGTATCGTACGGCCATGCGTGCCCGGGAGGGTTTCCTCGTCGTCGCCGTCGTCGCCGTCGTCGCCGTCGCTGCCGCCGCGTGTGGTGGCTACCTGCGTCCGCCCAAGCCGGACCAGAAGGCGGTGTTCACGGCCGAGGTGGTGAAGTTCACCTCGTCGAACGGGTTCCGGTTCATCGTGCTTCCGGACGCGAACGTCGACGTCGTGCGCTTCGACGTCCGCTACCACGCCGGGGCCATGTACGACCCGCCGGGCAAGGAAGGGCTCGCCCACCTCGTCGAGCACCTGATGTTCCAGACCAGGCTGAAGACGTCGAACGGCCTGCTCACGGTCTCGCAGATCCACACCGGCATCGCGCACTGGGCCAACGCGTTCACCGATCTCGACTCGACGCACTACATGTCCCAGGTCCCGCGCGAGCACCTCGAGACCGCGTTCATGGTCGAGGTCGCGCGGCTGCGCCTCGGGTGCTCGACGTGGGACGAGGCGACGTTCGAGCGCGAGCGCGAGGTCGTCCGCAACGAGATCCGCGCCCGCCACGTCGAGGCGTGGGGTGACCTGCCGCGCCTCCTTCACGAGGCGGCGTATCCCCCCGGCCATCCCTATCGCCGCGACGTCGGCGGCACCGACGCGTCGATCGGCAGCATCACGCTCGCCGACGCGTGCGCGTTCATGCGTCGTCACTACGTCCCCGGCAACCTGACCATCGTCGCCGCCGGCCGCACCACCGAGGCCGAGATCAAGGCGATCGCCGGCAAGATGCTCGGCGCCTTTCCCGAGACGGCGACGATCGATCCGCCCCGGGTCCCGCGCGCGCCGCGCAGCGACGGCAGCACGATCACCCACGAGCTCGACATCGACGAGCCGATGTTGATCGCGCTGTTCGCGCTGCCGCCGGCCGGCACGCGCGACGGCCGCCTCGTCCAGATGGCGCAGGGCGGCATCGACGAGCGCCTTGGCGCCTTCGCGCTGCGCAACAAGTGGGGGCACCGGCCGGCGGTCTACACGATCGGAGGGGCCCGGGCGCCGCTCCTGGCCGTGGAGGTGCGCATGCACGACGCCAGGGACGCTGGCACCGCGCGCAGCGCGATCGAGACCGCGATGCGTCAGGCGGTGAACGACACCCGCTTCATCGACAACGAGCGCTGGAGGGCGCCGGTCTGGCTCTGGTTCAAGGAGCGCGTCATCGGCGACTACGAGAGCTTCGCGACGCGACCCCAGCTCTTCGCCGACTACGAGCAGTTCGACGACGCCGATCTGTTCGTCGTCGGCCGTCTCCACGAGCTCGACGTCGTCAGCTCCGACGACATCCACCGTGTCGGCACCTCGTTCCTCGATCCCGAGCGCGGCACCTACGTCCTCCTGAAGCCGCGGCCCGGCGCCCGCCGCAGCGGCCGCAGCGCGTTCGTTTACCGCGCCGCCGCCCACGATCCGGCCAGCTGGCGGTTCCCGCTCGACCCCGCCGAGGCGGATCGGCCGCTGGCCCTGCCGAAGAATCGCGCGCCGCGCCTCGAGGTCGTCGAGAAGCGCCTCGGCAACGGCCTGCGCGTCCTGATGTGGCCACACGGCGACATCCCGCTCACGTACGGCCGCCTGGTGGTCGCGGCCGGGGCCGCCGACGAGCCGGAGGGCAAGAGCGGGCTCGCCCAGATGGCCGGCGGCGCCGTCGACTACGACGTCACCACGACGTGGACACGCCATCTCTCGGTCGACATGGACCTCACGGTCGAGCGGATCTCGCGGTTCGTGCGCCACGGCGCGATCCGGAACCTCGACGACTGGCGCGAGCTCGCCGGCCGCACCCTGGCGCTGCCGCACGAGGCGCGCCGCGCCGAGTACCGCCTGGCGTTCCAGACCGCGCTCTACGGCGCCGACCACCCGTACGCCGCCGGCATCCTGACGCCGGCGTCGCTCCAAGCGATCGACGGTGACGCGGTCGCGTCGTTCGAGCGCGCGTACCACACCGCCGGCAACACGACGCTGATCCTCACCGGCATGTTCGACCCCGGCCTGGCCGAGCGGCATGCGCGCTACCAGTTCGGGCACCTGGCCGCGAAGAAGCGGCGCGCGCGGGAGATCCCGCCGGCGCGCGCGCGCAGCCATCGCGAGGTCGTCACCGGGCTCGCCGACGCCGAGAGCCCGGTGGTCGACGTCGACATCGCCTTCACCGCCGCGCCGGGCATCGACCGCTCGTACGCGGCGCGGCTGATCCTCGAGCAGGTGATCTCGGCCCGGCTCAGCGTGCTGCGCGAAGGCCTCGCCGTCACCTACGGCATGCGCGCCGGCTACGAGGCGCGCATCGGTCCCGGCGAGTGGCGCATCTCGGGGCAGCTCGACGCCGCCCGCGCCGTCGAGGGCATGCAGACGCTCGAGGCGGTGCTCGCCGAGCTGCGCGACGATCCGGCGGCCTGGAAGGGCGACTTCGCGATCAACCGCCGCAAGCTCGTCGACGGCCTCCTGGTGTCGGTCACCAGCCCGAGCGCCGTCGCGAGCCAGCTCGCCTTCATCGCGTCCTACGATCTCCCGCTCGACCACTACGCCCGCCTCGTCGATGAGCTCGCGCGCGTGACGCCCCGCGACCTCCAGGCGATCATCGACGCCGAGCTCGCGCCCGGCACCGAGGTCATCGGCCTCTTCGGCCCGCCCGCTGCGGTCGACGCGCTGAAGGCGTCGCTCGCGGCCGGCGACTGAGCGGACGGCCGGCCGCCGCTACGGCGTCGTCGGGCGGTCGGTCGCGTCGATCTCCGCCGACGTGTGCACGCGCAGCTTCGCGACGATCTCCTCGGCGCGCGGGCGCGGGCTCAGCGGGAGCGTCCACAGCCGCACCGTGCCGTCGCTCGAGCCGGACACGACCTGCTCGGGGCCGATCCACGCGACCGTCCACACCGGGCCGATGTGCCCGGACAGCACGCGCACGTCGCCGGTCGCGACGTCCCACACGCGCACGCTCTTGTCGTAGCTGCCGGTCACCAGCCGCCTGCCGTCGGGCGAGAACGCGATCGAGTTCACCAGGTCACGGTGTCCACGGAGCGTGCGCCGCTCCTTGCCGGACTTCACGTCCCACACGCGCACGCTGCGATCCTCGACGCCGACCGCGAGGAGCGAGCCGTCGGGCGACTGCGCCACCTTCGGGTGGGCGTACATCGAGCGCTCGAGCAGCACGACCGCGCCGCTCTCGAGGTTCCACAGCCGCAGGCCGCCGACGTCCGGGATCGCCAGGTGGCGCCCGTCGCCCGTGAACTCGAGGGCCAGCTTGCTGCTGGTCAGGCCGTGGCGCTTGCGCGGGAGCTGTCCGATCACCACGCCGGTCGCCGGGTCGAGGACCTCGATCGCCTCGGGACCGGCGAGGGCGACGCGCTGGCCGTCCCGGCGCATCGTCACCTGGGTCACCGGGGCCGCCGCGCTCTTCTCGCGCAGGATCCGCGTCCCGCGCTCGTCGGAGAAGCGCACGACGCCGCCGGGCTCGAGCGAGACCGAGGACCGCCCGTCGCCGGACAGGCGCGCCATGATCGCCGTCTCGGGAGCCTGCATCGGCTGCACCTCGCCGTCGCGCCACACGATCGCCTTGCCCGGCTGCTCCGGCACGACCACGGTCGAGCCGTCGGGGGAGATGTCGGGATCGCCCGCCTTCGACTCGACGGAGAAGCGCTCCACCGCCGTCCGCTTCCGCAGATCGACGTCGGTCACGCGCACGGGATCGGACGCCGACACCACGCGCACGCGATCGCCGCCGAGCGAGCTCATGCCGCGCACGTCGCCGAGCTGACCGACGACCACGGTCTTGCGATCGTCGACGTGCCACAGCCGCGCCGTCCCGTCGAGGCTCGCGCTCGCGACCGTCCGCCCGTCGGGCGTCACCGCCGCCGCGTACACGTCGTCGTCGTGGCCGCGCAGCACGCGGCTGTCGCCGGTGTCGAGATCCCACACGCGGAGCGTGCCGTCGTCGCTCGGCGTCACCAGCCGCTCGCCGCGGCTGTCGAACAGCGCGGCGTACAGCGCGTCGGTGTGACCGCGCCGCCGCTCGATCTCGCCGCTCTCGACGTCGATCAGGATGACGTCCGGGTCGTTGCCGGCGATCGCCGCGCGCCGCTCGGTCGGATCGATCGTGAGCTGCTGCACCTTCGTCATGTTCTCGGCGACGCGCACGACCTTGCCGCGCTCGACGTCGATCCAGTACACGGCCTTGGAGTCGGCGGCGATCGCGCGCCGCCCGTCGCGCGTCATCGCGAGCCGGCGCGCCGGACCGGGCAGCCGCGCGACCTCGCGCGCCTCCTTGCCCTTCCACAGGCGCAGCGTGCCGTCGACGCCGCCGGACATGCGCAGCTCGCCGCGCTTGCCGTCCCACGCGGTCGCCGAGCGCTCGCGGTACGGCAGCTCGCCGAACAGCTCGTCGATCTCCTCCGCGCGCTCGAGGTCCCACAGCTTGATCGTGTTCTCCATCGAGCGCGTCGCGACGAGGCCCTCGGCCGCCGGCTCGAACCACACCTCGCCGCCTTCGTGGCTGCCGAGCTCCGCGCCCGCGGCGGTCGCGACGTCCCAGCGCCAGATCAGGCCGCCACGCTCGGCCGTGACCAGGTGCCGGCCCAGCGGGTCGAACGCGACCGACACGAGCATCGGGCGCTGGCCGAGGACGCGCACCTCGCCGGAGAGCGCGTCGTAGACGCGCACCTTGCCGTCGCGCACCGCGGTCGCGATCTTGCTGCCGTCGCGGGAGATCGCGACGCCGACGACCCAGTCCTGGTTGCGCCACACGTGGCGCGCGACGCCGCCCGCCTCGGCCTCCTCGACCATCGCGGCGATGCCGGGCAACGTCGCGTCGTCGAGCACCGGGAAGTTCTTGAGCCAGGCGAGCGCCGCCGTCGGATCGTGCGGGATCGCGGCCTGCGCCTGCGCGAGCACGAGCTCGTTCTTGCGAGCTTCGGCCCTGGTCGCGGCGATCTGCGCCTGCCGCCCGCGCTCCTCGGCGATCTGCCGCTCCTCGACGACCCGGCGCACGAGCCCGATCGCGATCATCGACAGCGCCGCCAGCGCGACCGTCCCGAGCGCGACGTAGCCGCGGTTCTTGTGCATCCAGCGCCGCGTCAGGCTCCAGCGCCCGTACACCTGCGCCGTGACCAGCTGACCGGTCTGGAAGCGCTTGAGGTCGGCGGCGAGCTCCTTGGCCGTCGCGTAGCGATCGGCCGGCGCGCGCGCCATCGCCTTGACGACGATCGCGTCGAGGTCGGCCGGCATGCCCGGCACCACCGTGCGCAGCGGCGCCGGCGGACCGGCGAGCACGCGGTCGATGATCTGCTGCGCCGAGTCGCCGCCGACCGGCGCGCGCCCCGACAGCACCTCGTAGAGCATCGCGCCGAGCGCGTACACGTCGGCGCGCGCGTCGACCGCGTCGCCGCGCGCCTGCTCCGGCGACATGTACTGCGGCGTGCCGACGACGCGGCCGGTGACGGTGCGCCCGTCGCCCGAGCCGGTGGCGCCCGGCTGCGGCGTGAGGTCGTTCGAGCGCAGGTCGCGCGCGAGCCCCCAGTCGATGACGATGGTCTCGCCGTAGTCGCCGAGCAGCACGTTGGCCGGCTTGAGATCGCGGTGGATCACGTCCTGGCTGTGCGCGTAGCCGACGGCCTCGGCGACCGCGATGACGTGGGGCAGGAGCGCGAGGCGATCGGCGAGCGACTGCGTGCCGGAGATGACCTCCTTGAGCGTCCGCCCCGACACCATCTTCATCACGTAGTACGGATCGCCGTTGGGCCAGCGCCCGGCCTCGTGCACCGGCACGATGCCGGGGTGCTGGAGGCGGGCGGTGATCATCGCCTCGCGGACGAACAGCGCCTCCGCGAGCTCGTTGGTGCGGAGCAGCTCCTTCACCGCGACGGTGCGGCCGAGGTGCTTGTCGCGCGCGCGCACGACGCGGCCGATGCCGCCGCGGCCGTGCTCGGCCTCGAGCTCGTAGCGGTTGGCGGCGTCGCCGGGGCTCGGGGGCAGATCGTCGCCCGCCGCCGGCGTGGGCTCGCCGGCGTCGCCCGAGCTGTCGCGCGGGCCAAGGGTCTGGGTGCGATCGAGCGCCATCTCGTCCGGGCCCCTGACGTGAACTGACACCGAGGATCGCACATTCCCCAGGATGCCGGGCAGGAGCGATCGGTTGACAGGACGGCTCCCGCGGGGTTGCGCTGCGACGGCTGCGACATCGCGGGCGTCCCGACGGCGCTTCAGCGCCTCGGGTCGGCTGCCCGGGCCCGGATCAGCCCGGGAGCGGCGCGAGCAGGTCGTCGACGTCGCGCTCGGTCAGCGGGGCGGCCGCGCCGGCGCCGCCGTCGAGGATCGCGTCGGCGAGGCGCCGCTTGTGCTGCTGGAGCGCGAGCATCCGCTCCTCGACCGAGCCGGCGGCGATGAGCGAGTGCACGAACACCGGCTTCTTCTGGCCGATGCGGTAGGCGCGGTCGGTCGCCTGCGCCTGGGCCGCCGGGTTCCACCACGGGTCGTAGTGGATGACGGTGTCGGCGGAGGTGAGGTTGAGGCCGGTGCCCCCGGCGCGGAGGCTGATGAGGAAGACGTCGGCCTTGCCCTGCTCGAACGCGTCGATCGGGCGCTGGCGATCGGCGGTGGCGCCCGTGAGCATCACGTGACGGATGCCCTTGCCGAGGAGGCCCTCGCTCAGGAGCGCCAGCATGCGCGCGAACTGCGAGAAGAGGAGGATGCGGCTGCCGGCGGCGAGCTGCTGGGTGATGAGGTCGATGCACGTCTCGTACTTCGCCGAGCGCGTGACGTCGCGGGCGGCGTCGACGTTCACCAGCCGCGGGTCGCAGCACACCTGGCGGAGCTTGAGGAGCGCGTCGAGGATCGCGATCTGCGAGCCGCCGATGCCGCGCGAGCGGATGTGCGCGCGCACGTCGGCGTGCGCCGCCACGCGGATGCTCTCGTAGAGCTCGCGCTGCGGGCCGTCGAGGTCGATGGCCCGCACCAGCTCGGTCTTGGGCGGCAGGTCGCGCGCGACCGTCTCCTTGGTGCGGCGCAGGAGGTACGGCCGCACGCGCTCGCGCAGCGCGGTCTCGCGCGCGGCGTCGCCGTGCAGCTCGATCGGGACGCGGAACGCGGCGCGGAACTCGTCGGAGGTGCCGAGCAGGCCGGGGTTGAGGACGTCCATCAGCGCCCACAGCTCGCCGAGGTCGTTCTCGATCGGCGTGCCCGAGAGGGCGACGCGCGTGCGGGCGCGCAGGTCGCGCACCGCCTCGTGGGCGAGCGCGCCGGGGTTCTTGATCGTGTGCGCCTCGTCGAGGACGAGCACCGACCACTCCGCGGCGCCGAGCGCCTCGCGGTCGCGCCACACGAGCGGGTACGTCGTGATGACGACGTCGGGCTGCGCGGTCGCGAGCTCGGCGAGCCGATCGCGGCGATGAGGGCCGGTGCAGCTGAGGACGCGCAGCTCCGGCGCGAAGCGCGCGAGCTCGCGCGCCCAGTTGCCGGCGACGCTGGTGAGCGTCACGACGAGCGCGGGGTGGTCGAGGCGGCCGGCGCGCTTCTCGGTGAGGACGTGCGCGATCGTCTGGAGCGTCTTGCCGAGCCCCATGTCGTCGGCGAGGACGCCGCCCGCGTCGCACGCGCGCAGGTGCTGGAGCCAGGCGAGGCCCTCCTGCTGGTACGGGCGCAGCTCGGCCTGCAGCCCCGACGGCGGCGCGACGACGAGGTCGCGCGGGCGCGGGCCCATCGCGAGGTCGT
>JAIOII010000681.1 GCA_019912685.1 Kofleriaceae bacterium | reverse complement strand
CCGGCAGCTTCTCGGCCGCCGGCTCCTGCTTGCACGCGGCGAGCGTCAGCGCGGCGAACGCAAGCCAGCGCGAGCTCACATGCACACCGGAAGCTGGGCGGCGCCGGCGACCTCGGTCGCGTCGCCGAGCGGGACGTCGGTGTCCTCGACGGTGAGCCCGTGGATGTCGGTGACGCGCAGCGTGTACGGCCCCTCGCCGAGCCCGTCGGCCTCGACGAAGTAGTTGTAGCTCTGGCGGCCGATCGCCTTCCACGTGCCGTCGGCGAGCTTCGCCTCGAGCGTCCTCACCGCATGCCGGTGGTTGAGGACCTGGATGCCAACCCACCACGGGTTCGAGCCGTCCTTGAAGCGATACCGGATCGGCCCGGTCACGTCGCACGGCACCGGCCGCCACGTGACCGCGACGCGCCCCGCCGACGGGGCCGCGATCTGCCCGAACGCCTCGCGCGACAGATCGAGATCGCCGTCGGCGCAGCCCGGGCACCGATCGACGACGCGCACGGTCACCGAGCCGTCGGGTCCGTCGACCGCGACGCACTGCCCGCACACCGCCGCTCCGTCGTAGTCGGCCTCGTTCATCGCCGCGACCAGCAGATCGCCCGGCGACGGCTCGAAGCTGCAGTTGCCGCTGCCGTCGGCGTCGTAGTACGTCGCCTCGCCGGCGTGCTCCTCGACGTCGCCGCACGCGATCGGCGCGTCCCCGCCGCCGCCGTCCCCGCCGCACGAGCAGTTGCCGCAGCCGGCCACGACCCCGAGCGCGAGCACGAACGCCTGCCGCATCCGCCGATCATGCCCGAAAAGCCGTCGCAAACGACAGCGTTCCGGTCAGGGCTCGTTCTTGTCGTCCTCGCCGCGATGGATGCCGAGGGCTCGCAGCTTCTTGTGCAGGTTGGTGCGCTCGATGCCCAGCGCCTGCGCGGTGCGCGAGATGTTCCAGCCGAGCTCGGCGAGCTTCATGCGGATGAACTCGGCCTCGATCTCCTCGCGGAACTCGCGCAGCGACTTCTGGGCGTAGCGACCGAGGTCGAACGCGGTCGGCACCGGGCCGGTCTGGCGACCGACGCCGGCGGGGCGGGGGCCGCCGAGGTACGGCGGCAGGTCGCGCTCGCGGATGACCTCGTCGGACATGATGACCAGGCGCTCGACGACATTGCGCAGCTCGCGCACGTTGCCCGGCCACTCGTAGGTCTTGAGCTTCTCGAGCACGACGTCGTCGATCGGCTTGCGCGCGAAGCCGTTCTCCTCGCAGCACTCGGCGACGAACGACTCGACGAGGAGCGGCACGTCGTCGGCGCGCTCGGCGAGGTCGGGCGAGCGGATCGGCACGACGTTCAGGCGGAAGTAGAGATCCTCGCGGAAGGTGCCCGCCTTCACCATCTCCTCGAGGTCGCGGTTGGTCGCCGCCACGACGCGGCAGTCGGTGCGCAGGCTCTTCTCGCCGCCGACACGCGTGAACTCGCCGGTCTGCAGCACGCGCAGCACCTTGGCCTGCGCCGACAACGCCATGTCGCCGATCTCGTCGAGGAAGATCGTGCCGCCGTCGGCGACCTCGAACAGGCCGCGCTTCTTGGCGACCGCGCCCGTGAACGCGCCGCGCTCGTGGCCGAAGAGCTCGCTCTCGATGAGCTCGGGCGGGATCGCCGCGCAGTTCACCTTGACGAACGCGCCGCCCGAGACCGAGCTGTTGCGGTGGATCGCGCGCGCGATGAGCTCCTTGCCCGTGCCGCTCTGGCCGGTGATGAGCACGCGGCTGCGCGTCGGCGCGACCTTCACGATCTGGCGGCGCAGGTCCTGCATCACCTGCGTGTTGCCGAGGAGCTCCCAGCGGGCGTCGACGGCGCGGCGCAGCTGGTTGACCTCGCGCCACATGCGCCGGCGCTCGAGCGCGTTGCGCACGGTCACGACCACGCGGTTGCGATCGAGCGGTTTCTCCATGAAGTCGAAGGCGCCGAGCCGCGTCGCCGCGACCGCGTCCTCGATCGTCGCGTGGCCCGAGATCATGACGACCGGCACGTCGGCCCACGCCGCCCCGGTGCCGTCCTCGCCGCGCGCCTTGAGCTGGCGCAGCACCTCGATGCCGTTGTCCTCGCCGAGCTTCACGTCGAGGAGCACGAGGTCGACGGGGTGGGCGGCGAGCGCCGTCACCGCCTCGGCGGCGTTGCCCGCCTCGTGCACGACGTGGCCCTCGCTCTCGAGGACCATGCGCAGCGTGCGCCGGATGTTCTTCTCGTCGTCGACGAGGAGGATGGGCTCGGCCGAGGCCGGCGCGGAGGCGTCGTCGGTGCTCATGCCTTCTCCTCGGGCTTCTCCTCGGACTTCTCCTCGGACTTCTCCTCGACGCGCTGGCGCGAGCGCCGGTTGAGCAGGAAGACGGCGAGGATGACGACGAGGCCGCCGAGCACGTAGTACGGCCGCCGGTCGGCCTTCGCCTTCGGCTTGTCGACCACGATCGTCACCGGCATGTCGCCCTCGCGCTCGCGGATCACCGGGCCGGAGCTCTTCGGGATCTCGCCGTCGGGGCGCGGCGGCGTGAGGTCGGCCGCGGCGGCAGCGTCCGGCGGCGTCGCGCTCACCGCGAGCGCCTCGCGCTGGCCGACCTCGGCG
>JAIOII010000680.1 GCA_019912685.1 Kofleriaceae bacterium | reverse complement strand
GTGCTCGCCGTGCCCGCCGACGAGGCCGCGCGGCTCGCCTACCCGCTCGCGCCGGAAGCGACGCGCGCGATGCAGGAGATCCAGTACCCCCCCGTGACCATCGTCGCCACGGCCTACCGGCGCGACGACGTCGACCACGGCCTCGGCGGCTTCGGCTTCCTCGCCCCGCGCGTGGAGGGCCGCGCCGTTCTCGGCACGCTCTTCTCCAGCTCCATGTTCGAGGGCCGCGCGCCCGAGGGGCAGGTGCTGCTCACCAACTTCGTGGGCGGGCGGCGCAACCCCGCGCTCGCGGAGGCCGGCGACGACGAGATCGTGGAAAAGGTCGCGGCCGAGCACCGCGCGCTGCTCGGCGCCCGGGCGCCGGCGCTGTGGAGCGTCGTCACGCGCTGGCCGCGCGCCATCCCGCAGTACGAAATGGGCCACCTCGGCCGCATCGCCAAGGTCGCGGAGGCCGAGAAGGCCGTGCCGGGACTGCGCTTCTGCGCCAACTGGCGCGGCGGCGTCTCGGTGGGCGACTGCATCGCCAACGCCCACGCCACCGCGGAATCGCTGGGCGCCTGGCTGCGCGCCCCCGTCACCGCGCGCTGACGAAGCGCGCCGCATGGCGCGCGATCACCGCTTCCTCGTCGGTCGCCACCACGCGGATCCCGGCGGCGCTCGCGGGCGCGGAGATCGCCTCCGCGTTGCGCGCGTTGGCGGCCTCGTCCACGGCGAGCCCCATCCACGCGAGGCGCCCGACGATGCGCGCGCGGATCATGGGCGCGTTCTGGCCGATCCCGCCGGTGAAGACGAGGAGATCCAGACCGCCGAGGGCCGCGCACATCGCGGCCAGCTCGCGGCTCGCGTGCTCGACGTAGTAGTCGACCGCCTCGCGCGCCGCCGGCTCCGTCGAGGCCGCCAGCTCGCGCATCTCGCCGGTGATGCCCGAGAGACCCAGCAGGCCCGACTCGCGGTAGAGGAGCCGCGCGATGCGCTCCGGGTCCATGGCGCGCTGCTGCAGCAGGTACAGCACCACGGCGGCGTCCAGCCGGCCGCAGCGCGTGCCCATGGGCAGGCCGTCCAGCGGCGAGAAGCTCATGGTGGTGGCGACCGACCGCCCGTCGCGGATGGCGCAGATCGAGGCGCCGTGGCCCAGGTGCGCGGCGATGACGCGCCCGGCCCCGCGGCCCTGCGCGGCGAGCTGCGCGCAGATCGACTCGTAGGAGATGCCGTGGAAGCCATAGCGGCGCACGCCCTCGTCGTGCAGCGCGCGCGGGAGCGCGAAGCGCTGGTTGAGCTCCGGCTGCGCGCGGTGGAAGGCCGTGTCGAACACGGCGACCTGCGCAACTTCCGGGAAGGCGTGGCGCGCGGCGCGCACGCCGGCGAGGTTGTGCGGTTGGTGCAGCGGCGCGAGGGGCTCGAGGCGCTCGAGCGCGGCGTACGCCGCCTCGTCGATCGCGACCGGGTGGTCGAAGGCCACGCCGCCGTGCACGATGCGATGGCCGACGACGGCCACGCGCGCGTCCGGCACCCGCTCGCGCAGCACCGCGAGGGT
>JAIOII010000679.1 GCA_019912685.1 Kofleriaceae bacterium | reverse complement strand
GCTCCGCGTCCACGCCGCGCACCCGCTCGGCATCGGCGCGCCCATCGCCGGCGACCGCCTCTACGGCCGCGCCACGCCGTCACCCGGCGCACGCCTCGAGCTCCACGCCGAGGCGCTCGCCTTCACGCATCCGCGCAGCGGCGCGCGCGTCGAGCTGACCTCGCCCGCGCCGTTCTGAGACCGTCGCATCGCAGATGCGACGCGCGCGGGAGTCCGCGCGCCTCTGTACCGCGACCGAGGCCGGCGGCGGCGCCTGCCGACGCGGGCCGAGGGTAGCGATCGATGGGCCGGCCGCACGGCGGCCGGCCGTGACCCGACGCATGGCTCCCGAGCCATGCGTCGGTGTCACTGCGAGAGGGCCCAGCGCGTCGCGCCGCGCGTGGGGGTGAAGCGGCGCGTGATGCCGACGACGAGCTGGCGCTGGTCGAAGCCGCCGTCGGCGATCGGCAGGACGGTCTCCGGCATCGTCGTGTTGCCGCGATCGCGGATCGTGAACTCCGCGTACAGGTCCCAGTCGCGCACGGCCGCGAACACGGTGCCGAGCGTGACGTCGAGGCGGCTCGACGGATCGATCGACTCGGCGTGGACGATCGGGAACGCCATCTCGACGCCGGCCCACATCGCCCACTCGCCGCGCGGCGTGTGGAACACGAGCTCGCTCGAGAGGAGCGCGTCGGCCTGCCAGCGGCGCTCCATCCGGTCCTGCTCGACCGCGGTCGCCAGCGCGCCGCCGCCGACCTGGAACGCGATGAAGCGCTCGATGTGCGAGCGGTGCACGGCGCCGGTGCCGGCGCTGCCCCAGTAGCCGCCGCCGCCGAGGATCGGGCCGCCGCTCACGGACGTGCCGATCGCGACCGTGCGGCTCGTCGCGATCTTCGCGGCGAGCGAGCCGCCCTGCGGGATGGGCTCGTCGGTCGTGTCGAGCTGCTTGGCGAGGAAGTCGACCGTGCCCGCCAGCTCGATGCGCTTGGTCGCGGTCCAGCGCGTGCGCAGCCGCAGGATCGCCATGTCGGTCATGGCGATGCGCTCGCCCGACAGCGCGTGGTCGGCGGTGATGAAGCGCATCTCGCCGCCGAGGTTCCAGCCCGGCGGCGCGACCAGCCAGTCCTTCGCGTACGACCGGTAGTCCGAGGAGCCGCCGATCGTGCGGATGACGTCCGCCTCCTCGTGGGTGTGGACGGTCGGCTCGACGTCGGGCTGGACCGCCTCCGCGGCGGCGAGGGCAGGGGCGAGGACGAGGGCGGCGAGCCCGATCGCAGCGGTGCGCATGGCGACTACCACGCACGAGCCCGGCAAAGGATCTTCGCCCGCGCGGTGTCGGGCCCTTCGCCGGCTTCAGGGGAACGTGCCCTCGGCGAGCCAGACGTCACCGTCGTAGTCGGCGACGCCGGCGAGGACGCCGTCGCCGTCGGGCGCGTAGTCGGCGAAGAGCACGCCGTCGGTGCGCGCCCGCCAGAGGACCCGGGGCGGCGCGCGGCCGCCGAGCGTGACCTCGACGATCTCCTGGTAGCCGCGGACGAGGAGGAGCTTCTTGCCGTCGCGCGAGAACCGCGGGCGCTGCCACGCGCCCGGCTCGACGCCGGCCAGCGGCCGCGGCGTCTTGCCCCGGGTGTCGGTGAGCATCACGCGCCGGGCCCCCGCGGCGTCGGCCGCGGAGATGAACGCGATCGTGTCGCCGGAGACGCCGGGAACG
>JAIOII010000678.1 GCA_019912685.1 Kofleriaceae bacterium | reverse complement strand
GCGGTCAACTTCACCGGCTTCCGCGACGACGAGCGCGTCGCGAAGTACGCCGCCGCGCCTCCACCCGCCGCCAGGAGGACGACCAGCGCGATCACCAGCGGCGCCTTCGACTTCTTCGACGCGCCGCTCATCGCGTACGCCGCCGGTGTCGTCATCGGCGGCATCGGCACCGGGCCCGGCACCGGCCCCGGCATCGGGCCGGCCATCGGGCCGTGCGACGACGGCGGCGCCGACACCGGCAGCGGCTGCATCGCCCCCGGCGGGTACGTCCGCGGCACGCCGGGCGGCGGCCCCGACGGCATCGGCAACGGCGTCTGGTGATCGGCGCGCTGCACCACCTGCGGCGCCGACATCATCGCGGAGCGCGGCCCCGCCATGCCGGCGCCTCCGAGCTGCGCGTGCAGGTGGGCGACGTCCTCTCCGAGCCGCTCCATCGTCGGCTGCCGCTGCGCCGGGTCCTTCGCCAGCGCGGTCATCACCAGCACGTCGAGCTCGCGCGGCAGCCCCAGATCGGGCCGCCGCACGGTCGGCGGCTCCGGCGTGTCGGTCAGGTGCTTCGACAGGATCGCCATCACCGTCGGCCCCTCGAACGGCAGCCGGCCGGTGAGCATCTCGTAGAGCATCGCGCCGAGCGCGTAGACGTCGGTGCGGCCGTCGACGGGCTCGCCCCGGATCTGCTCCGGCGCCATGTACTGCGGCGTGCCGATGAGATCGCCGGCGCGCGTCATCGCGTTCACCGTCTGGCGGTCGTCGTCGCGCAGCTTGGCGATGCCGAAGTCGAGCACGCGCACGACGTCCTTGTCCTTGCCGCGCTCCGTCAGCATGACGTTGTCGGGCTTGAGGTCGCGGTGCACGATGCCGTGGCCGTGCGCGTCGGCGAGCGCCGCCGCGATCTGCCGGGCGATCGCGAGCGCGCGCCACGGCGGCAGCGGCCCCTCCTGCGTCATCACCTGGCGCAGCGAGCGGCCCTCGAGGAACTCCATCGCGATGAAGAGCGACCCGTCCGCGTCCTGACCGAAGTCGTAGATGTTGACCGTGTGCGGGTGCGACAGACGCGCGACGAGCTCGGCCTCCGCGTTGAAGCGCCGCACGAGCGCCGGGTCGCGCGACAGCTCGGGCCGCAGCACCTTGATCGCGACCTTGCGCTTCAGCGAGATCTGCTCGCCGCGGTACACCGCGCCCATGCCGCCCTCGCCGAGCTTGGTGAGCACGCGGTAGCGACCCGCGATCTCGCGCCCGACGATGTCGGCGGTCTGGACCGGCACCGCCCCGGTCAGCTCCTTGTACGACGGCTCGGTCCCCGTCGCCGCCCGCCCGCATGCGCCGCAGAACCGGGCGTCGTCGGGCTTGTCCACGCCGCAATGCGGGCACTTCACGTGCCCGAGTATACGACGCGCGTCACGGTCCGTGCGGAAGCGGCGCCGCCGCGATACGTTCGAGGCGTTGAGGAGCCCGGCCTTCGGATACGCGCTGGCCGCGGCGGCGCTGGCCGCCGTGCTGGGCAACGCTCCCGGGGCGGCGGCGCAGCCCGAGGTCCTGCCCGAGCCGCCGTCGACGCCGCCGGTCGAGCTCGACGTCGACCCCAACTTCGGGCCGCTCGTCACCATCGAGGACATCCGGGTCGTCGGGAACCGCACCACCGCCGAGCGCATCATCCTGCGCGCCGTGCCGATCCGGCAGGGCGAGCGGCTGCGCGCCGCCGACCCGCGCCTCACCAAGGCGCGCTTCAAGGTGCTCGCGCTCGGCTACTTCCGCGACGTCACCGTCGCGCTCGAGAAGGGCAGCGCGCGCGGCCGCGTGATCGTCGTGGTGACCGTCGTCGAGCGGGGCACGATCGTGCTCAACCGGCTCTGGTACGGCACGTCGGCGCTCGCGCCCTACTGGCTCGGCCTCGACCTCACCGAGCGCAACTTCTTCGGCACCGGCCTCCTCGTCGGCGGCGGCCTCGTCTTCGCCGACCACGCCGGCGTCACCGGCG
>JAIOII010000677.1 GCA_019912685.1 Kofleriaceae bacterium | reverse complement strand
CGACGCGGGCGCGCGGCGGTTCGACGCCGACGTGGCGGTGACGCAGGCACGCCTCGATCTGGCGGCGGCCTGGCTCGAGCTCTCGCTCGCGGCCGGCGCGCCGGTGCCGGGGCGCTCGACCGGAGGTACGAAGTGACGATTCGATCCGTGCTCGCGACCGCGCTCGTCGCGCTCGTCGCGCTCGCCGTGGCGGGCTGCGGCGACGGCAAGGCGAACGGCAAGCCGCAGCGCCGCGCCGTCCAGTTCCCCGTCGAGGTGCAGCCGGTCCAGGCGCGCGCGGTCGAGTACTCGATCGGCGCGATCGGCACGATCGACGTCTACGAGCGGGTGCAGGTGACGGCGCGCGTCGCCGGCGTGGTCGACAGCGTCAAGTTCGACGAGGGCGACGTCGTGAAGGCGAACCAGGTGCTCGTCGCGATCGACGCCGCGCGCTTCGCCCTCGCCGAGCGCCAGGCGCGCGCCGCCGTCGACCGCGCGAAGATCGCGATCGCCGACGCCGAGGCGGGGCTGGCGCGCCGGCAGACCGCCGACACGGCGAACCCCGGCCTCATCCCCGGCGAGGAGCTCGAGACCTGGAAGAACAAGCTGGCGGCGGTCAAGGCCGACCTCGCCGAGCGCACGGTGGCGCGCGATCGCGCCGCGCTCGACCAGCGCGACGCGTACGTGCGCGCGCCGATCGCCGGCGAGATCGAGTCGCGCCAGGTCGTGACCGGCGCGTACGTGCAGCCGGGCACGGTGCTGGCGACGATGGTGCGGCGCGATCCGCTGCGCCTGCGCT
The DNA here is from genome assembly GCA_019912685.1 of Kofleriaceae bacterium. Classification (GTDB taxonomy): domain Bacteria; phylum Myxococcota_A; class Polyangia; order Haliangiales; family Haliangiaceae; genus UBA2376. Next base: position 4,134 of record JAIOII010000677.1, on the reverse strand, counting down.
TCGACGTCGCCGAGGCCGACGCCGCGCCGCTGAGCAAGGGCGCGACCGCGCGCTTCACCGTCGAGGGCGACGAGCACGCGTTCCAGGCCAAGATCGTCCACGTCGCGGCCGCGGCCGATCCGACGTCGCGCATGGTCCGCGTCATCGCCGAGATCGACGACCCCGAGCGCGCGCGCCTGCGCGCCGGCGGCTTCGCGCAGGTCGTCGTGCCGATCGGCGGCAAGGCGACGGCGCCGGTCATCCCGGAGAGCGCGGTCCGCCCGAGCGAGCGCGGCTTCCTCGCGTTCGTCGTCGAGGGCGAGGTCGCGAAGGAGCGGATCCTCGAGCTCGGCATGCGCACCGCCGACGGCCTCGTCGAGGTCAAGCGGGGGCTCGCGGTCGGCGACCAGCTCGTCGTGCGCGGCGCCGAGGCGCTGCGCGACGGCGCGCCGGTGCGCATGGCCACGCCGCCGGGCCAGAAGCCGGCGCGGCCGGAGAAGGCGGCCGGCCCTCCGGCGGGGAAGCCGCCGGAGAAGGCGACGCCGTGAACATCACCGAGGTCTGCATCCGGCGGCCCGTGTTCGCCTGGATGATGATGGCGGCGACGGTGCTCTTCGGGGTGGTCGCGGTGACGCGCATCGGCGTGTCGCAGTACCCCGACGTCGACTTCCCGACGATCTCCGTCAACTTCACGTGGGAGGGCGCCGCGCCCGACGTGATGGAGACCGAGGTGGTCGAGATCGTCGAAGAGGCGGTGATGCAGGTCGAGGGCGTGAAGGGCCTCACCTCGAGCGCGCGCCAGGGCTCGGCGTCGATCACGATCGAGCTCGACATCGAGCGCAACATCGACCTCGCGCTCCAGGACGTGCAGACCCGGGTCGCGCAGGCGCAGCGCCGCCTGCCGCCCGACCTCGATCCGCCGACGATCTCGAAGACCAACCCCGAGGACCAGCCGATCATGTGGATCGGCCTGTCCGGTCCGTACCCGCGCGCGCTCCTCACCGACACCGCGCAGTACCAGATCAAGGAGCGGCTCCAGACCATCGCCGGCGTCGGCGAGGTCACGCTCGGCGGCTTCCTCGAGCGCAACGTGCGCCTCTGGCTGAACGCGGAAGCCCTCGCGCGCTACCAGCTGACGCCGTCGGACGTCCTCGCCGCGCTCCAGCGCGAGCACGTCGAGCGCCCGGCCGGCCGCATCGACGCCGCGGGCCGGGAGATCTCGGTGCGCGTGATGGGCGAGGCGTTCCAGCTCGACACGCTGCGCGACATCGTCGTCAAGCGCACCGGCGACGCGCCCGTGCGCATCCGCGACGTCGCGCTCGTCGAGGACGGGTTCGAGGACGAGCGGCGCATGGCGCGCAGCCTCGGCTTCCCGGTCCAGGGCATCGGCGTGCGCAAGCAGCGCGGGGCCAACGCCGTCGCGGTCGCGCAGGCGGTGCGCGCCGAGATCGAGCGCGTCAACGAGACCTTGCCCGAGGGCATGGAGGCGAACGTCGTGTTCGACTCGGCGCGGTTCATCGAGCGGACCGTCCACCACATCGAGCTCGAGCTCGTGCTCGCGGTGGTGCTGACGGCGCTGGTCTGCTGGATGTTCCTCGGCTCGCTGTCGAGCACGATCAACGTGCTCATGGCGATCCCGATGTCGCTCATGGGCACGATCGCCGCGATCTACTTCCTCGGCTTCACGCTCAACACGTTCACCCTGCTCGCCCTGTCGCTCGCGGTCGGCATCGTCGTCGACGACGCGATCATGGTGATGGAGAACATCTACCGCCACGCCGAGATGGGGAAGGACCGCGTGTCGGCGGCGCGCGAGGGCACGCGCGAGATCACGTTCGCGGCGCTGGCCGCGACCATCGCCGTGGTCGCGATCTTCGTGCCCGTCGTGTTCATCGAGGGCGTCGTCGGCAAGTACTTCCTGCAGTTCGGCGTGACGCTGTCGATCGCGGTCCTGCTCTCGTACGTCGAGGCCGTCACGCTCGCGCCGGCGCGCTGCGCGCAGTTCCTGAAGGCGGGGCGCGAGGAGCGGTCGTGGCTCGGGCGCAAGGTCGACGACGCGTTCGCGATGCTCGCGCGCGGCTACCGCTGGCTCCTCCGGCGGGCGCTGCGCTGGGCGCCGGTCGTGCTCCTGGCCGCGGCCGGCAGCGTCGTCGGGCTCGTGTACGGCTTCAAGGCCCTGCCCGGCGAGATGGTGCCGTCGCAGGACCAGGGCCGCATCCAGGTGCGCATGTTCACCGAGGTCGGCACGTCGCTCGAGGAGACCGACCGGATCGTGCGCCAGGCCGAGGAGTACATCAACGGTCGGCCCGAGGTCGCGCGCACGATGTTCATCGTCGGCGGTTTCGGCGGCGGCAACGTGAGCCAGGTGATCGCGATGGTGACGCTGGTGCCGCCCGACCAGCGGATGAGCCAGAAGGCGTTCTCGGCCAAGCTGCGCAAGAACCTGTCGGGCATCGCGGGCCTGCGCGCGTCGGTGATGGATCCCTCGCAGTCCGGCTTCACCGCCAACAACCGCGGCTTCCCCATCGAGCTGTCGGTGCGCGGGCCGGACTGGCCGACGCTCGTCGAGGAGGCGCTGCGGCTGCGCGACGAGCTCGCCGAGACCGGGATGGTGATCGACGTCGACACCGACTACGAGCTCGGGATGCCGGAGCTCCGCCTGCTGCCGAAGCGCGAGCGCGCCGCCGACCTCGGCATCTCGGTCGACGACATCGCCACGGCGGTGAACACGATGGTCGGCGGCGTGCGCGCCGGCAAGTACACGTCGAACGGCCGGCGCGTCGACGTGCGGGTCAAGGTCCAGCGCGACCAGCGCTCGAGCCCGGACTCGCTCGGCAAGATGTACCTGCGGTCGCGGACCGGCGAGATGATCCCGCTGTCGGCGCTGGTCGAGCTCGACGAGCGTCCGGCGCTGCAATCGATCACGCGGCGTGACCGCGAGCGCGCGATCACGATCACGGCGAACGTCGCGCCCGGGCACTCGCAGCAGGAGGTGCTCGAGCACGTGGCCACGATGGGCAAGTCGCTGCCGCCCGGCTACAAGCTCGTCCTCGGCGGCGCGAGCGCGAGCTTCTTCGAGTCGTTCGCGGGGCTGGGCTTCGCCTTCCTCGTGGGGGTCGCGGTCGCGTACATGGTGCTGGCGTCGCAGTTCAACTCGTTCCTGCACCCGTTCACGGTGCTCACGATCCTGCCGCTGTCGCTGGTGGGCGCGGTGTTCGCCTTGCTGTGGACGAGCCAGACGCTGAACATCTTCTCGATGATCGGCTTGCTGCTCCTGGCCGGCATCGTGAAGAAGAACTCGATCATCCTGGTCGAGTACGCGAACCACGCGCGGGACCGCGGGCTCGGCGCGGTGGACGCGATGATCGAGGCGGGGCCGACGCGGTTGCGGCCGATCCTGATGACGTCGATCGCGACGATGATGGCGGCGGTGCCGGCGGCGACGGGGCTGGGCGCGGGCAGCGAGACGCGCACGCCGATGGCGATCGCGGTGATCGGCGGGCTGGTCGTGTCGACGGCGCTGAGCCTGTTCGTCGTGCCGTCGTTCTACGTGGTGGCGGACGCGGTGAAGCGGAAGCTCGGGATCGGGCAGCCGGCGCCGTAGCTCAGCGCGCGACCTCGGCCAGGAAGCGCCGCATCGCGCGCTCGACGGCGGCGGGCTGGTCGAGCATCACGAAGTGGCGGGTGCCCTCGACGGCCTCGACGCGGATCTCGCCGCGCGACGCGAGCTGGGCACGGTACACGGCGAGGTCCTCGGGGCCGTCGAGGTGCTCGTCGGCGACGAGCAGGAGGACGGGGCTCGAGATGCGACGCGTGTGGGCGCGGAGATCGGTCGTCATCAGCTCGTGCATCGCGTTCGCCACGGTCGGCATGTCCGAGGCGAGCACCATGGGGAGGATCCAGTCCATCGCGGCGGCGTCGGTCACCATGGGGCCGAACATCAGCGTCGCCTGGCCGGCGCGCTGGTCGGGCGGGATCGAGAGGACGCGCGATCGTAGCGCCTCGGCGCGGGGGCGAACGCGCTCGGGGGTGGCGTCGGGATCGGCGAGCGCCGCGCCGAAGGGCACGCCGTCGAGCGCGACGACCGGCCCGGTGCGGTCGGGTTCGTCGCCGGCGAGGGCGAACACGACCGACGCGCCCAGGCTGTGGCCGACG
>JAIOII010000676.1 GCA_019912685.1 Kofleriaceae bacterium | reverse complement strand
GCCTCCGCCGCGGCGTCGGGACGGAGAAGGCGAAACGCCGTGTCGTCGTCGGGGATGACGGCCCGGATCTGCGGCCAGCGGCCCGCACGCTGCGCCCCGAGGGCGAGGACGTCCGACACGGCGATCACGGCGCGCACGCCGGCGGGCGGCGGCGCCGGCCCGGGATCGAGATCGAAGGAGCCCTCCTTCCACAGGAGGAGGTCGCAGAGCGACTCGCGGATCTTGGTGAGGAGGGCGGTGCGCAGCTGCTCCGGCGCGACCGCCCCGTGCTCGACGAGGCGCGCGCCGAGCGGCGTGGTCGAGGCCCCGTCCGCCATCGACGTCGCGAGCGTCTGATCGTCGACGTGCCCCGACCCGCGCAGGATGTGGCCGAGCTGCTCGGTCGGCTCCGTCGACGACGCCCACACGACCGCGCCGGTGTCGAACGTGAACGTGCGCGTGACCGCGTCGCCGTCGACGACCAGCTTGCCGGTGACCCGCCGCCGCTCGATCCACTCGAGCAGGTCGACCACGCTCATCGTCGCGAACCGGCCGCGCAGCACCGATTTGGAGAGTAGTCCTACCCGCCTCCTTCCGCTATCATCTCCGGCATGAGCGATGCGTACATGGTCGATGCCCGCAAGCTGATCGCGGGCGGCGTTGCCATGATCATCGGCCTCGCGGTCGCCGGCATGTTCGTGTGGATGACACCGAAGGCGGCGGCCCGCGAGACCAAGGCGGCGTGCGAGGCGCTGCGCAGCGAGCCCGGCATCCAGGCCTGGAAGGCCGCCCTGCCCACGCCGGCCAAGGACTTCACGGCGCAGGACCACCTGGGCCGCCCCGTGAAGCTCTCGGACTACCGCGGCAAGGTCGTCCTCCTCAACTTCTGGGCGTCCTGGTGCAACGTCTGCAAGGCCGAGAAGCCGTCGCTGTCGATGATGACCGAGGAGATGGCGCAGGACGGCTTCGTCGTCGTGACCCTCGCGTCCGATCACGCCTGGGACGCGGTGAAGAAGACGCTGCCCGGGGGCGCGCCGTACCAGGTCCTGCTCGATCCGCCCGCCGACATCGGCAAGCCCGGGCCGGACGACGACGACAACATCGGCGCGATCGCGCAGTCGTACGGGATCAAGGCCGTGCCCGAGTCGTTCCTCATCGACAAGAAGGGCAACATCCGCTTCTACCTCGTGAACAAGCGCGACTGGGACACCTCGGTCGCCGAGACCTGCATCCAGTCGCTCGTCGACGAGTGACCGGACGAGCCGAGGCGATGGCGCGCATCCTGGTGATAGACGACGAGCTCGACATCGTGCGCCAGGTCGTCAAGATCCTGAGCGCGCGCGGCCACGACGTCGACACCGGCCGCGACGGGCTCGACGGGCTCGCCCGCGTCCAGGCCGACCCGCCCGACGTGCTCGTCGTCGACGCCAACCTGCCCGGCCTCGACGGGATCGAGCTCGTGCGCCGCATCAAGGCCGACCCGGCGACCAAGCACGTGCCGGTCGTCCTGATGTCCGCGACCTACCTCTCCCTCGGCGACGGCCCCGCCGCCGACGAGTACGTCGTGAAGCCGTTCGTGCGCGAGGTGCTGGTCAAGAACGTCGAGCGCCTGCTCAAGCGCTCCGCCTGAACCCGTGGCGTCCGACCGCATCCCGTTCACCATCCTCACCGGCTTCCTCGGCGCCGGGAAGACGACGACGCTCAACCGCGTCCTCGCCGCGCCGCACGGCCGCCGCGTCGCCGTGCTCGTGAACGAGCTCGGCCGGATCGCGATCGACTCGAAGCTCATCCTCTTCCGCGGCAGCGACGTGCTCGAGCTCGCCGGCGGCTGCGTCTGCTGCAAGCTCGACGTGAAGAGCGACCTCTGGGACGGCATCGCCGAGGTGGTGAAGCGCACGTCGCCCGATCAGGTGGTGCTCGAGACCACCGGCATCGCGGAGCCGGCGGCGATCCTCGAGGGGCTCGACCGCGTGCCCGCGGCGGCGCGCGATCGAGCTTGCGCAGGAGCACGCGGTCGGCCGCGGCGACC
>JAIOII010000675.1 GCA_019912685.1 Kofleriaceae bacterium | reverse complement strand
ACCCTCGCGTCGCCGCCCTCGTGCGGCGAGCGCGATCGGCTTTCGCCGGAGACCCGCGCCCGGCTCTCGGTGATCGCGACCGACCTGTTCGTCGCGGCGCTCGAGGCCGACGCGGCGAGCGGTTCGCGGCTCGACAAGGGCTGGCGCGCCCTGGTCGGCGAGATCGGGCGGCTGCGGGCGGTGCGCCTCGATCAGCGGCTCGAGCGGCACGCGCGCGCGGCGAGCTTGCTCGCCGACGACCTCGGCAAGCCGATCGAGGTGACGTACACGATGCCGGCCGAGGTGGTGAGCGTGCGGCTGGTCGACGTGATCGATCAGGCGGTCCTGCACGCCGTGCGCAACGCCGTCGACCACGGCATCGAGGCCCCGGAGTGGCGCGAGGCGCTCGACAAGCCGGCGCGCGCGTCGCTCGCGATCCGCGGCCGCGTGACCGAGGCGTGCGTCGAGGTCGAGATCGAGGACGACGGCGCCGGCGTCGATCTCGCGGCGGTCCGGCGGCGCGCGGTCGAGCGCGAGATCGTGACGCCCGGGCAGGCATCGGCGATGAGCGACGAGGAGGCGACCGAGCTCCTGTTCGCGCCCGGGTTCTCGACGCGCGACCGCGCGGGCGAGCTGTCGGGGCGCGGCATCGGGCTCGACGCGATGCGCGCGGCGGTCGCCGAGGAGGACGGCACGGTGACGCTGGCGAGCCGGTCCGGGCGCGGCAGCACCATCACCATCCGGGTGCCGCACGACCGGCCGTTCGTCGAGGTCACGCGGCTGCCGCTCGACGGACGGGGGTTCCTCGCGGTCGCGACCGACTGGTCGGTCGAGCGCCCCGGCGCCGACGCCGACACGCGCGAGGTCACCGCCGAGGATCTCGATCCGTGGACGCGCTACGGGCTCGTGCCCCTGCGCGGCGACGGCGCGCTCGCGGTCGTGGTGGCGCGCGACGGCGAGCGCATGTTCCTGCGCGGCGTGGGTATGCCGATGTCGGCAAGCGCGCAGCGCCTGTGCCCGACGCCGGCGGCGCATCCCGTCGAGATCGTGCGGATCGACGGCGCCGAGGGCCTGCTCCTGCGGCCCGACGCGTTGCTCGCCGCGCAGCGCCGCGGCCCGCGGCGATGAGGTAGTATCGGCTCCCGGGGGGAACATGGCGACCCGCAAGGAAAGCGAGCCACCGGACGCGCATGCCCTGCGCGTCGACTTCGATGGCTCCGATGATCTGGTAGCCGAGTTCGATCACACGCTGTCGAGCGGACGTGCGTTCTTCGCGACCGACCACGCGTACGGCGAGGGGGCGAAGGTGCGCCTCCTGTTCACGTTCGCGGGGCTGCGCTCGCCGATCGTGGTCGACGCCGTGGTCGTCGGCGAGCGGGTCGAGGCGAGCGAGCCCGGCGTGGTCGTCGAGCTCGAGGAGAAGGCCCGCGCCGCCCTGGCCGAGATGATCGAGCGGCTGCGCCGGCGCGATCCGGCGCTCGTGCGCCGCGTCCTGCGCGTGCTCCTCGTCGAGGACAACCACCACGTCGCCGACCTCATCAAGGGCGGCCTGCGCACCGTGACCGACGATCTCTCGTTCGAGCTGGCGACCGCGGCCGACGGGCGCGAGGCCCTGCGGCTCCTCTCGTCGAAGCCGTTCGATCTGGCGATCGTCGACATCTACCTGCCGGTGGTCGACGGCGCCGAGGTGATCCGGCGCGCGCGCACCGAGCTGTCGCTCGGGCGGCTGCCGATCCTCGCCGTGTCGGCGGGCGGGCAGTCCGCGCGCGAGGCCGCGGTCACCGCGGGCGCGAGCGAGTTCGTCGACAAGCCGGTGCGGCTCCGCCAGGTCGTCGAGCTGGTCAGGAAGCTGTGCGCGGCGTAGCCCGAGCGAGAACGACATGAGCGAGTCGACGACGAAGCGAGTGTTCGTGATGGACGACAGCGCGTTCGCGCTCGAGCTGGCGCGCACGGCGCTGGCCGAGGCGGGCATCGCCGCGGTCTGCGGCCGCGACCTCCAGGATCTGGCGAAGCTGCCCGGCGCCAACGCCGACCTCATCCTCATGGACGTCGAGATGCCGGAGGCTTTCGGCGACGACGTCGCGAGCATGCTCGGCGGCGAGACGGCGGTGCCGGTGTACCTCCTGTCGAGCTTGCCCGGCGAGGAGCTGGAGCGACGCGCGCGCGAGTGCGGCGCGGCCGGCTACATCGAGAAGCAGCTCGGCATCGCGGGCGTGGTCGCGTACGTGCGCTCGATCCTCGGGGTCGAGGGGCCGTCGACGATCGAGGTCCCGTCGCGGTTGATCGGGGAGCTCGTGTCGACGGCGAACGGGCGCCTGCGGCGGGCCGAGGGCGCCTTCGGACGGAACGACGCGGCGGGCGCCGGGATGGAGCTGCACACGCTCGCCGGCGAGGCGGCGCTGCTCGGGCTGCTCGACGTGGCGCGGG
>JAIOII010000674.1 GCA_019912685.1 Kofleriaceae bacterium | reverse complement strand
CGGCGCCGGCCATGCGCTGCGCCCTGGGCGGCGATCCGCTGGTGGTCCCGTGCGTCGGCAGCGGCACGCTGGCGGTCACGCCGCGCGGCGCCCTCTACGTCACCGGTGACGGCGGCACCGTGCGTCGCTACCGCCGCGCTGCCGGCGAGGGTTGCACCCTCGAGCTCGACGAGGGCTTCGGCGCCGGCGGCACGCTGACCGCGCCCGACAAGCCGCCGAAGCCGCAGACCCTGGGCAAGGGGCCCGTCTACATGCGCTCGGGCGGCCCCGACTGGCAGCTCGCCGCCGACGGCAACACCGTCTACCTCTACGACCTCCTGCTCGGCCTCTACCGCATCGATCGCGGCAGCGCGCAGCCGGTGTGCCCCGACCTGCAGGGGCTCAAGGGCCTCGCCATCGACGGCGGCAGCGCGGTCACCTCGATCGACGGCGGCACCCGCCTGGCGCTCGGCAAGAAGTGCAAGGCCGAGAAGCTGGCGCTCGATCCCAGGCCGCGCTTCGGCATCCACGCGGTCGGAGACACGGTCTGGGGACAGATCGCCAGCGGCAAGCTGGTCCGCTATGGCAAGGACGGTGAGGCGGTGGCGACCCTCGGCGGCGACGACGCGTTCGCGCCCGGCGGGCTGTGCTCGACGGTGGCGGTGTCGTCGTGCGGCGACGACGTCTGCGTGCTCGACGGCAACTGCCAGAAGGTGTCGCGCTTCACCGCCGACGGCGCCCACGTCCTCGAGCGCAAGATCGATCAGCTCCTCGGCGATCGCCCCTACGGCTTCTCGGCGCTGGCGCCGGCCGACGACGGCGGCCTGTGGCTCCTCGCCCGTCACAAGGACGGGGAGACCTGCGAGGCCGCGCTCTACCTGGTCCCCGGCGCGGCGCTGCGGCCGTAGTCGGCGGTCGATCCGCCTCATCGCCGCCGGTGGTTCAGTCGAGCTTGACGTCGAGGGCGCCGTCGACGACGCGGACCTTGACGACGGGCGGGATGCCGCCGGTGGCGGACTCGGTGCCGAAGGACTCGAAGGCGACGTCCTCGAGCTGGCGCGTGAGCGAGGCGGCGAGGCCGCGGGCGCCGGTCTCCTTGCGGAGGGCATCGGCGACGATGTGATCGAGGACGCCCTCGTCGATGTCGAGGGTGAAGCCCTCGGCCTTGAACTCGCGGGTCATGCGCGTGACGACGTCGGCGCGGAGGATGTCCTTGAGCGTGGCGGCGTCGAGGGCCTGGAAGGGGACGACGCGGGTGAAGCGCGCGATGAGCTCGGGGAGGAAGCCGTAGGCCTGGAAGTTGGCGACGTTCTCGACCTGGTCGGGGGTGAAGCCGACGGCGATGGCGTCGGGGTCGGTGCCGGCGACGGGCGTGCGGCCGAAGCCGAGGTGCTCGCGGCCGAGGCGGCGGCGCGCGACCTGGTGGAAGCCGGAGAAGGCGCCGCACGCGACGAAGGCGATGTCGGCGGTCGACATGACGACGTGGTCCGAGTACGAGGCGTGGCCGAGCTCGAGCGGGACGACGACCTCGGAGGCCTCGAGCATCTTGAGGAGCTCGCGCTGGACGCCCATGCCGGTGACGTCCTTGGTGGTGCCGGCGCCGGCGAAGATCGCGTTGTTCTGGCCCGACGCGATCTTGTCGAGCTCGTCGAGGCAGATGACGCCGATCGCGGCGAGCATCGGGTTGTCGTCGGCGGCGTGGAGGAGGCGCGTCAGGATCGTCGACGGGTCCTGGCCGACGTAGCCGGTCTCGCTGTAGGTCGTGATGTCGACGAGCGCCGTCGGGATGCGGAGGATCTTCTGGAAGAGCGACTCGACGAGGTACGTCTTGCCCGAGCCGGTCGGGCCCGCGAGCAGGAAGTTCGACTTGCGCGGCAGCTCGGCGCGGTCGACGCCGTCGAGGTAGATGCGCTTGATCCGGCGGACGTGGCGGTACGCCATCAGGCAGACGGCGCGGCGGGCGGCGTCCTGGCCGCGGTAGCCGAGCTCCTCGAGCTGCTTGTAGAGCGCGCGCGGCGTCGGCTCGGGCAGGTCGCGCACGAACTTGATGAAGTGCTCGAGCCCCTGCTTGCGGGGCTTCCGGTGCGCTTCACCGCTCACCCGTCGATCGTAGCACCGGACGCGAGGGGTGGCGCGCTAGTTATCCGCGACGGGGCGGAGACCAGAGCGCGGTCAGGTCGAGCTCGATGGCGTCGAAGGGCGCGGCGCGGACGGCGACGTCGCCCTGGTAGATCCGCACGGCGCGCCAGGCCCCGCTGTCGTCGAGCGAGTAGACCTCGAGGCGCTTGTCGATCGGATCGAGGAGCCAGACGTGGCGAACGCCATGGTGGGCGTAGTAGGGGAGCTTCTCGTCGCGATCGATCTTCTCGGTCGAGCGCGACAGGATCTCGCACGCCCAGTCCGGGGCGAGGGTGAAGCATGCGGTGTCGGGCAGCTCGGGCATGCGTTCGACGCGCCAGCCGGCGACGTCCGGGACGACGGGCACTTTCGGCTCCAGCTGGAGCTCGGGCTCGAAGAGGATCCACCAGCCGCCGGGGCCACCACCTCCGTGCTGGAACGGGCCGTCGAGCTTGCCGACGAGCCGGCTCGACGCGTTCGCGTGCTTCGGAGCCGGGCGGGGCGCCACGTAGAGCGTGCCGCCGATGATCTCGGCGCGCAGATGAGACGGCACCGCCAGGTACTCCTCGTAGAGCTCGTCGCGGCGGTTGCGGACCGGCTGCACCACGTCCGGACGGTAGCACGCGGGCGGTCGGGCTCCCCGGGGCGCCAGAAGGGGGGCATTGCGCCGGGGTGGCCGGTACGGCGAGAATCGGCGGACACACGTGGAGCCGACGGCCCTCGTCCAGGCGTTTCTCGAGGCGGCCCCGATGCCCTTGCGGCACGGGCTGTCGTCGGTGCCGGACCTGTCGCGGCGGCTGCTCGAGCTGGTGAACGAAGGGCGCTCGATGTGGCCCGACGTGGCGGTGGAGCCGGTGCGGCTCGTCGGGTTCGTCGCGGCGCGGCTCGACGAGGGCGTCGAGGTCGGCGACCTGCTCGGCGGGCTGCGGCCCGGGGACCTGTACCTCGCGTGCGCGCTCACCGACGGCGACCGCACGGCGCTCGCCGCGTTCGATCGGCACTACATGCGCGAGGTCGACATCGCGCTGGCGCGGATGCGAATCGGGCCGCCGCGCGCCAACGACGTGAAGCAGCTCGTGCGGCAGCGGCTCTTCGTCGGCGACGGCGTACCGGGCAAGATCGGCGAGTACGCCGGGCGCGGCGACCTGCGGCGCTGGGTGCGGTCGGTGGCGGTGCGGACGTGCCTGAACGATCTGCGCAAGGGCAAGAACGAGGTGCTCGCCGACGACGATCAGCTGATCGCGCAGCAGGCGATGCCCGGCGACGACCCCGAGCTCGAGTACATGAAGCGCACGTACGCGCGCGAGTTCCAGGCGGCGTTCACCGAGGCGCTCGCGGGGCTGGGCGCGCGAGAGCAGACGCTGCTCCGGTACCACCACGTCGACGGGCTCAACATCGACGAGATCGGCGCGATCTACCGCGTGCACCGGGTCACCGCGTTCCGGTGGCTCGAGAAGGCCAAGGAGAAGCTGGTCGACGCGACGCTGGTCATCATGCGCGCGCGGCTGAACGTCAGCCCGCAGGAGCTCGACAGCGTCTTGCGGCTCATCCGCAGCCAGGTGCACCTGAGCCTCATCCGGCACCTCGGCGGGCCGAGCGACCGGGTCGAGGACGACGTGCTCGAGCTGGACGAGAGTGAGCTCGAAGAGGCGGAGTAGGCGGAGCGCGCCCTTCGACTCGGCCCTGCGGGCCTCGCTCAGGGCGAACGGGGGCGGTGTCAGCGGGATCGGGGATAACCGCAGGCGATGAACCTGCGCCGCGGCTGGGGTGATGTTGCGCTCGCGGTCGTGGTGATCGCGGTGGTGGGCATGATGGTGGTGCCGCTGCCGCGGGTCGCCATCGATCTGCTGCTCGGCGTGAGCATCACGTCGAGCGTGCTCATCCTCCTGGCGGCGGTGTACGCGCCGTCGCCGGCGCGGCTGACGACGCTGCCGACGATCTTGCTGGTGGCGACCTTGTTCCGGCTCGGGCTGAACGTGTCGACGACGCGGCGGATCCTCGCGCACGCCGACGGCGGCGAGGTCGTGGCGGCGTTCGGATCGTTCGTCGCGCAGGCGAGCCTCGTGGTCGGGCTCGTCGTG
>JAIOII010000673.1 GCA_019912685.1 Kofleriaceae bacterium | reverse complement strand
CGGCGGTGCAGAAGGCGCTCTTCATCGGGGCGCTCGCGCTCGTGGCGGGCCTGCTGGGCGCGGTGCTGCTCGCGCGCCGCCTGACGCGCCCGGTGACGCGGCTCGCGCAGGACGCCGCGAAGATCGCGTCGGGCGACCTCGCCCACCGCGCGCGCGTCGACCGCGCCGACGAGATCGGCCAGCTCGCCGAGGCGTTCAACGACATGACCGTCGCGCTCGAGGGCTCGTTCGGGCGGCTGCGCAAGACGCTGGCGTCGTTCGAGCGCTTCGTGCCGCGCAAGTTCCTGGCGGTGGTGGCGCCCGAGGGCATCGAGAACATCCAGGTCGGCACGAGCGCGACCCGCACCGTCGCCGTCCTGTTCAGCGACATCCGCGGCTACACGCGCCTGTCGGAGGGCATGACCGCGCTCAAGGTCTACGCGATGCTCAACGACTACCTCGAGCGCATGGGCGGCGCGATCGACCGGGCCGGCGGCTTCGTCGACAAGTACATCGGCGACGCGATCATGGCGCTCTTCGACGACGAGCACACCGACAAGCTGCTCGACGCGATCATGGGCATGCGCGCCGAGCTGCGCGCGCTCAACGCCCGGCGCGCCGCCGAGGGCCTGCCGCCGATCGAGAACGGCATCGGCGCGCACGGCGGCGAGGTCGTGATGGGCACGATCGGCTTCGCCTCGAAGATCGAGTCGACCGTCATCGGCGACGCCGTCAACGTGGCGTCGCGCGTCGAGGGCCTGACCAAGGACCGCGGCGTCGCCGTCCTCGTCACCGACGCCGTGGTCGCGCGCCTGCGCGACCCCTCGCGCTTCCCGCTGCGCAAGGTCGCCGAGGGCGTCGTCCTGCGCGGCCGCCTCGACCCCGTCGACCTCTACACCCTCGACGAACCCTGATCCGTTCGTCCCGAGCGAGCCCCCGTTCGTCCTGAGCGAGCCCGAGCGTCAGCGAGGGCGAGTCGAAGGACGCGTTCCGACCAGCATCTCCCCGTCATCGCGCAACGCGCCGCCGCCCGCGGCGAGCCGCGCCGCGATCATCCCCTCCGTCGCGCGCCTCATCTCGCCGACCTCCGGATGCCCCGCAAAATGCAGCCGCGCGAGCACCTCCGCGAGCTGCGCCGCGCCGCCCGGCGGCGCCGCCACCGGCGTCGGCACGACGCTCGACTCCACCGCGAACCCGCGCTCCTCGAGCACCTCGCGCGCCCGCGCCAGCAACCAGCCGTGGTGCGCGCACGCCAGCCCCGCGACCTGCGCCTCCTCGTTGTACACGTCGACCAGATCGTTCCGCGCCGCCGCCTGCACGATCACGACGCGCGTGCGCGCGACCCGGGCGAGCTCGCGCACCGCCTGCACCGGATCCTCCGTGTACTGCAGCACCCACGTCGCCATCGCCGCATCCACCGCGCCCTCACCGAGCGGCACCCGCTCCGCCCGCCCCGCGACACACCGGATCCGCGCCTCGCGCACGCCATCCAGCACCGCGCGCTGCGCCGCGCTCGGCTCGACGACCACCACCGGCGCGACCCGCGCCGCGAGCGCGCGCGTGAGCAGCCCGGTCCCGCCACCGACATCCGCGATCGACGCAACGCCGACCAGCGCTCCGACCAGCGCCTCGATCTCCTCGCGCGTATCGAGGAGCGGCGTGAGCTCCGCCCACGCCGCCGGGTCCAGCGTCTCCGGCCCCCAGAACCGCTCGGGCCAGCCGGTTTCGCTCACGCGATCAGTTGCAGCCAGTGGCCAGCGTCATCGGCGGATTCCCGCCCATGAGCGGCGAGGTGCACTGCAGCGCACCCGGGCACGTGCCGTTGCAGCCCGGGCAGTAGTCGTTCGCATCGCCGGGCTGGTCCATGCAGATCACGCCGCAGTAGGTCATCGCGGTGCCGCCGCCCTGCGGCGTCACCTGGAGGATGCACGCGGCGATGCCGGGGCCCGTGTAGCCCTGCGGACAGGTATCGCCCATGCCTGGCGTGCAGGTCTTGCTGCACCACGAACCCGTTCCGCCCTGGAGCGTCAGGCACGTGAAGCCGGCCGGACAGTCGCCCTGCCCCATGCCCGTGCACGCCTGACCGATCCCGGTGGTGGCCATCGGCGCGTCGATGTTGCCGCTCGGCGCATCGATGCCGCCGGTCGGCGCGTCGATGTCGGTGCCATCGTCGTCGCCGTCGCCGCCACCACCACCACACGCGACGAGCCCAAGAACGAGAGCGAACGCAGCCACGAGACGGAACTTCATCGGAGGCCTCCTGTTGGCCGGCACATTGCCTGATTCGTCGGCGGCCGCGGAAGTTTGCTCTGCGAGCACACGGCTAACACAACCTTTCCGGCGGTGCGGCGCCGGCGACGCGGACCGCGGGTCGGACCGCTCGCGCCGTGACGCAGCGCGTGCGACCTGCTACGACGTCCGAGGTGATCATTTTTGATCCGCCGCTCGTCGAGGGACGGCTCGTCCGCCGCTACAAGCGGTTCCTCGCCGACGTCCGGATCGGGCGCGACACCGTCGTCGCGCACTGTCCCAACCCCGGCTCGATGCGGAGTTGCGCCGACGAGGGCGGGCGGGTCTGGCTCCAGCGCAAGCCCGCGACCAAGCTCGGCTGGAGCTGGGAGCTCGCCGAGATCGGAGGCCCCGGCGGCGCGCTCGTCTCGGTGAACACGGCGCGCGGCAACCAGCTCGTCGCGACCGCGCTCGCGGCTGGCGCGATCGCCGAGCTGCGCGGGTACGACACGATCACGCGCGAGGTCGCCGCCGGCGACAGCCGCCTCGACTTCCACCTGGCGCGCGGCCCGCGCAACCGCGACCGCGCGTGGGTCGAGGTGAAGACCGCGACCATGGACGGCGGCGCCGGCACCGCGGCGTTCCCCGACGCCGTCACCGCGCGCGGCACCCGTCACCTCGACGAGCTGCGCGCGCTCCGCCGCCGCGGCTTCCGCGCCGTGTTGCTCTTCGTCGTCGCCCGCTCCGGCGTCACGCGCGTCCGCCCGGCCGACGAGATCGATCCGACCTACGGCGCCGCCCTCCGCCGCGCCGCCGCCTCCGGCGTCGAGCTCCTCGCGTACACCGCCGAGCTCTCGCTCACCGGCCTCCGCCTCGGCCGCCCGGTCGCAGTCGCGCTCTGAGGCGCTATGCTGCGGCCATGGCCCTCCGCAAGATCGCCCAGATCGGACATCCGGTGCTGCGCCAGCGCGCGCGCGAGGTGACGCGCGAGGAGCTGGCGACGCCGGCGATGCAGCAGTTCATCGACGACCTGATCGAGACGATGCGCGACGCCAGCGGGGCGGGGCTCGCCGCGATCCAGATCTACGAGCCGATCCGCATCTGCGCGGTCGAGGTGCGGAACAACCCGCGCTACCCGTACAAGCCGGAGATCCCGCTGACCATCCTCGTCAACCCCGTGCTCACGCCGATCGGCGACGAGCTGTTCGAGAACAACGAGGGCTGCCTCTCGGTGCCCAACCTGCGCGGCACGGTCCGGCGTCACGTCCACCTCCACGTGACCGCGTGGGACCGGCACGGCAACGCGATCGACGAGACCGTGCACGGGCTCAAGGCCGGCACGTACCAGCACGAGGTCGATCACCTCGACGGCACGATCTTCGTCGACCGCGTCTCGGACCCGCGGACGTTCACGACCTGGACCGAGTTCGAGCGCTTCCACCGCGACGCCTTCGTCGAGCAGGCCACGGCCCTGGTCGCCCGCGTCGGTTCCTGAGCGTCCGATGGGATAGGATGCGGCGCCTATGGGTGTGCCCAGGCGCCGCGCCACGAAGAAGTCCGCGGCATCGGTCAAGAAACCGGCGCGCAAGAAGCGCGACGGCGCCACCCGGAAGCGCGGGCGCGCCGACGAGCCGGTGGTCACGGTCCGCCGCATCCACCGCCGCGACCTCAACCGGGTGTGGGAGTTCCTCAAGCTGTCGTTCGCCAAGGTCAACCTCCAGACCGTCGAGTACCAGCGCCCGCGCTCGATGAAGCGCTTCATGCGCACCTACGACGAGGAAGGCGTCGAGCAGCTCGTGTTCGAGGTCGACGGCGCGATCGTCGCGTACGCCGAGTGCGCCCACGAGGTGATCGGCAAGGACAACTGGATCAACGAGAACTACTTCGAGCGCCGCAAGATGGAGCCGCTCTTCGTCGAGGAGCTCGCCGTCCACCCCGACTGGAACGGGCGCGGCGTCGGCTCGTTCGTCATGCAGCAGCTCGAGCATCTCGCCAAGGTGCGGGGCCTCTCGCACATCGTGCTCGAGGTCGCCGAGAACAACGAGCACGCGCTCCAGTGGTACCGGAAGCGCGGCTTCCGCAAGCTCGACTCCGCGATCTTCCTGGCGATGAGCGTCGACACCGAGCCCGAGCTCCTGCCGCCGCAGCCGGTGAAGCCACCCACGCTGACGCCGTCCGGCGAGCTCGCGGCCGACGACGACACCGCCGGCTCGACCGAGGGCTGACGAGCTCAGGGCGAGCTGGGGAGCTCGGCGGCGAGGAGCTCGACGACCGCCGCCGGCGCGTCGATGTGCAGCCAGTGGCCCGCGTCGAGCGTGCGCGTGTGCACGCGCCGGCCCTCGAGCGACGCGAGCCGCGCGCGATCGTCCGCCGACACCGTGCTCGACCGTCCGGCGACGACCATCCACACCTCACCGGGCAGCGCGGCGTCCTCGACCGCCGGCCACAGGTCGACCTCGTAGTAGTCGAGGAGGAGCGCGCGGATGGCGTCGAGGTCGAGACGGAGCCGGTAGCCGCCGCTGCCGTCGGGCGCGAGGTTCATCGCGACCCAGTGCGCGAGCGCCGGCGCGTGGCCGCGCTCCACCATCGCCGCCACGAAGTCCTCGCGCCGCGTCCACGTGCGCTCGAGCGCGCGCATCGACTCCCACACCTCGCGCACCGAGTTGGCGGG
Organism: Kofleriaceae bacterium; assembly: GCA_019912685.1. Lineage (GTDB taxonomy): Bacteria > Myxococcota_A > Polyangia > Haliangiales > Haliangiaceae > UBA2376. The sequence continues at coordinate 1,687 of JAIOII010000673.1, read as the reverse complement.
CGCCTCCCACTCGCCGGCCCGCGCGCTCGGCGTCGAGTCGAGCACCCACGCCTGCGCCGGCTCGACGTGCGCGCGCGCCGCCAGGACGACCTTGCCGCCGAAGCTGTGGCCGACGAGGGCGCGCACGATCCGTCCGCCGCCGGACAGCTCGTCGACGAGCGCGACCAGATCCCCGGCGCACGCCGCGAGCGTGTGCGGCGGCTCGCCGGGCTCGGAGCGCCCGTGCTGGCGCAGATCGACGAGCACGACGCCCCACTCCGGCCGCCGCGTCACGACCTGGCGCGCGATCGCGCGCCAGTTGCCGCCGCTGCCGTAGATGCCGTGCGTGAACAGCGCCCACGCGCGCGGCGCGGCGCCCGCGGGGTCGGTGACGAAGTCGTGGTGGAGCCGCGCCGGCATCGTCGCGCGCCTAGAAGGCCGGCGAGACCTTCTTGTGCTTCTCGACCAGATCGATGAGGTAGTTGGCCAGCGCGATCACGTCGTCGTCGTCGGTGCGCCGCGACACGTGCACGGTGCGCGCCTCGTGCTCGCCCTCGTCGACCTCGCGCATGCGCATGACGACCGTCCCGTGCTCCTCGTCGGGCCTGCCCTTCTTGCGCCCGCCGACGTCGACCATGTCGATGAGGTCCCAGAGCTTCTTGCGCTCCTTGCTCGACAGCTGGATCGCGCCGAGCTCGCCGGGCCTGGCCTTCTCGACGAAGCCGACCCACAGCGAGTTGCCGCGGATGCGGAACGTCCACTCGGTGCCGTCGGGCTTGGTGCTGACGAACTCGAACGACCTCCCGTTCACCTCACCGCGCGGATCGTCGACGGCGGTGTAGTTCTCGCCGCCGCAACCGGGTACGCTGGCGGGAACGCACAGGGCCAATGCGATCGTGATCACCGCGGAGCGCACGAGGATCATTCGAGCAGGTCTCGGGGGCGCCGTCAAAGCGACGCTGGCCCTCGGCCTCGTCGCGTGCGGATTCTCACCGGCCGGGGGGAGCGGCGACCTCCCCGACGCCGCCCCCGGCGACGCGCCGCTGACGACGATCGACGCCGACGAGCCGCCGCGCGCGTTCTGCGATCGCGAGGACCCGGACCTGCGACTCTGCCTGACGTTCGAGCAGGGCGCCGCCGACGAGGCCGGGGCCGGCGCCGTCGTCGATCGCGCGGCCAACCTCGGCTTCGGGCCGGGGCGGGTCGGCGGGGCCGTGCAGCTCTCGAGCTCGAGCGACCTCCACGTCGCCGAGACGCCCGCGCTCGACGTCACGACCGCGCTCACCATGGAGGCGTTCGTGCTCGTCGCGGAGGCGCCGGCCAACCGCGCCGGCATCATGGACAACAACGGGCAGTGGGGCATGTGGATCGGCAGCAACATGCGCCCGTACTGCACGCTCGTCGGCAGCACCGTCAGCGGGCCGACGATCGCGGCCGCCACGTGGACGCACGTCGCCTGCGTGTTCGACGGCCAGACCTACCGGATCTACGTCGACGGCGCGCTGTTCGGCACGGTCAACCGCCAGGTGCCGGCGTCGACGGCGGGCCTCGACGGGGTCAACGTCGGGCAGGACTGCACGCCGACCGGCGCCAACGACCCGCTCACCGGCGGGCTCGACGAGGTCCGCGTCTGGGCGAGCGCGCGCAGCGACGCGCAGCTCGCGGCCGCGGCGGCGCGGACGGAGTGAGGATGCCGGCGCACGAGGAC
>JAIOII010000672.1 GCA_019912685.1 Kofleriaceae bacterium | reverse complement strand
GGGCGCGCGCGAGCTCGTCCGGTGGGAGCCGGAGACGGGGGCGAGCGAGCGCTACGCCCTGGACGGCGAGGTCGCCGCCGTGGCGATCACGCCCGCCGGGGATCGTCTGGCGGCGCTCACGACCGACGGGGCGTTGTGGATCCTCGACGCCGGTGGAGCGCCGCGCCGCCTGGCCACGGGCCTGGAGGGAGACGCCCCGGAGCTCTCGCCGGACGGCGCGCACGTCGCGCTGCGCGGCGAACGCGCGACGGTGCTGAGGGTCGCGGATGGCGCGCCGATCGCGCTTGCGCCGGGTCGGTATGCGACGTTCTCGCCCGATGGCCGCGAGGTCGCGATCACCGGCGGCGAGCGCGCAGCGCGCTGCGCGCTCGCGACGGCAAGCTGCCAGGAGCTCGCGCGGAGCTTCGACACGCACCACCCGGCGTTCGGTCCCGCGGGCGAGCTGGCCGCGGTGCGCCGAGGTCTCGAGATCGTCGAGTGGGCCGCGGGCAAGCCGAGCGAGGAACCGACCGTCGTCGCGCGTCACCGCGCGACGGTGAACGAGATCACCTACTCCCCCGACGGCCGGACGCTCGCGACGGCCGGTCAGGGGCCTGAGGTGCAGCTCCTCGATCGCGCGAGCGGCGAGCACCGGCTGCTCGGGGGCATCCAGGATCACCCGACCGAGGTGCGCTTCGCGGGTGGCAAGGTCCTGGTGGCGGACTGGTTCCGCGTTCACACCGTCACCGACGACCTGCCGCGCGGGGAGAGGGAGCTCAGGGCTGCCATCAGCCTACCGTAGCGGCCGATCGGCGCGGGCATGCCAGCCGCCGCTCACGCGGCGATCGGCAGGGTGAAGGAGAAGCGCGCGCCCTCGCCGGCGGTGTCCTCCACCCAGATCCGGCCGCCGTGCCCCTGGACGATGCCCTGGCAGATGTACAGGCCGAGCCCGGAGCCGCGCTTGGTGTGGCCCGCGCCCGACCAGTACGCGCCGAAGAGGTGCTCGACCATGTGCGCAGGAATGCCGGGGCCGGTGTCGGCGACCGAGAAGCGCACGGCGTCGGCGGCGCGTTCGCCGGTCACGGTGATCGTGTCGCCGGGGCGGCAGAACTTGATCGCGTTGCCGATCAGGTTGCCGAACACCTGCAGGAGGCGGGTACGGTCGCACATCACCTCGACTCCCGAGAGGTTCGCGTGCTGGTGCAGGTCGAGGCCGTTCTCGGCCGCGAGCGGGCGCGCGAGCTCGATGGCTTCCGCCATCACGCTCTCGGCGAGCTCCCGGTTCATCGTGAGCCCGAGCCGGCCGCCCCGGATGCTCACGGTGTCGAGCAGATCGTCGATCAGCGTCTCCATGCGCCGTGATGCGCGGTGGATCATGTCGAGGTGGCGGCGCACGCGAGGGTCGGGCTGGCCCTGGGCCTGGAGCGTCGACGCGCTCAGCTGGATGGTCGCGAGCGGCGTGCGCAGGTCGTGCGAGACGATCGCGAGGACGTCCTCCCGCGTCCGCACGGCCGCGCGCAGCTCGTCCTCCATGCGCTTGCGCTCCGTGATCTCGGTCGCGATCCCGCCGACGAGCGGCGGCTCGCTCGGGATCGGGAACTTGATCGACAGGAACGTCCGGTCGCCGTTCGCCGACGGGACGACCTCCTCGACCTCGATCGGCCGTCGCTCGCGGACGACGAGCTGATCGTGGGCGCGATGTTGCGCGGCGACGTCGCTCGGCAGCAGCTCCTCCGAACGCCGGCCGATGAGGTCCTCGAAGCGCGCCCCGAGCGCATCGGCGAGCCGCCGGTTCGCGAGCACGACGTTCCCCTCGGTGTCCTTGACCCAGATCGCGGCGGGGGCGTGCTCGAGGATCGACTGCAGCCGCGCCTGCTCGACGCGGAGCGCCTCCTGGGCCCGTCGCTCGTCGGTCACGTCGAGCACGACGCCGCCGACGCCCGTCACCTCACCCGCCGGGCTCCGGACCGGGAAGTAGTTGGCGAGGAGCGCGCGCCCGTCCGGAAGGGTGAGGGCCATGTTCGTCAGCGGCTCGCCCGCCTCCAGCACGCGCCGCAGCAGCGGCTCGAGGCGATCGATGACATCGGCGGGCAGCACGTCGCGGACGCTGCGGCCGACGTGGTCACGGGCGGGCCGACCGTTCAGCTCGGCGAGCGCCTCGTTGATGCGCACGTAGCGCAGCTCGGCGTCGAGGAACGCGATGCCGACCGGCGACGCCGCGAGCAACGACTCGAGCTTGGCGAGCGTCGGCTCACGCGTCTCCATGTATGCCGTGACCGATGCGGCGACGGCGCGATCGATCGCGAGGTTCAGCACGCGCAGCTCGTCGCCGCCGATCGCGGCGTGCTCGCGCCACCAGATCGCGAGCACCGACTCGCGCAGGAGCGACAGCTCCTCGACCACCATGGAGACCGCGAAGCCCTCCTCGAGCCGGGCGACCGCGTGCCGGCGCGACATCTCGGAGAGCGCGGGGCTGATCCCGTGTTGCTCGGCGAGGTCGGCGAGTTCGCCGAGCTGCCACAGGAGCGCGGGCATGTTGTCGACGAGCGCGGGCGCCGGAAGTGCCTGGAGCTCCGGCGTCGTGCGCGCCGCCGCCTTCCAGGCGGTGAGGATGTCGGCGTGGAAGCGACGGATGAACGATCCGACGACGGTGCTGCTGGTTGCTGCCGTGCCGGCCACGGGCGATCGCAATGCACCCGTCGCGCCACGCGTGAAAGCTGTGAGGGACGCTACGCCACCCAGGTGATCATGTAGCTGCGCAGCTCGCGGTCGATCGTGACGTCGACGGAGTCACCGACGCGGCGGCCGATGAGCGCGCGACCCAGCGGCGACGAGGGCGTGATCACGGAGAAGAGCCCATCCCCACCGGGACCCTCGAGGGTGACGCCGGCGCCGACCGGCGTGAGGAACACGGTGCGGCCTTCGCCGGTGTCCTCGTCCTCGACCTCGACGACGGCGCCGATCGCGATCGGCGAGCGCTCGCTCCAGCGCGGCGGCGCGAACGAGGCGAGCGCCTCGACCGCGGCCTCGGCCTCGCGCAGCCGGCGGTCCTGGGCGCGGGCCATGCTGCCCTGCTCGAT
>JAIOII010000671.1 GCA_019912685.1 Kofleriaceae bacterium | reverse complement strand
CGGCGTCGACGCCCTGTGCGCGCGGCCGCCCGGCGCGGGCGTCGGCGTGACCGGGGCCGCCGTGATCGCCGTCTTCGCGCTCGCCGGCCTCACCGGCTCCGCGCCCGCGACCGCGACGGTCACGAGCCCCAAGGTGTGCATCTTCACCCCCGAGGTGGCGTCGTCGATCATGGCCTCGTTCCCCGAGGCCGACGCCGACGGCGACGGCGCGCTCAGCCGCGCCGAGGTCTGCGAGTTCCAGCAGGTCATGCGCCGCCGCATGGTCGCGGACCCGATCGCCACCGCCATGACCAGCACGCCCGAGACCGAGGTCCTTGTGTCAGAAGGCCTCTGCTGCGAATGTCCCCAACCATCGGCCTTCGACGGCCCGAGTTTGCCTACGTGTTCCCGAGGAGTGGATCCATGAAGAAGAGCATCTCTCTCGCACTGGTGCTGGGCGTCTCCGCCCTCGCCACCCTGACCGCCTGCCAGCAAGACAACAAGGCGGTCCTCGACAAGCTGTCGTCCATCGAGAAGCGCCTCGAGAACATCGAGAAGCGCGGCGTCGGCGCCGGCGGAGCGCAGCAGCGCCCGCAGCGCCCGCAGCCGGATCCGGGCAAGACCTACGCCGTCCCCGTCGACAACGCGCCCGCGATCGGCAGCCCCGAGGCGCTCGTGACGATCGTGAAGGCGTACGAGTACGCCTGCCCGTTCTGCGAGAAGGCGCGCCCGACGCTCGCGCAGATCCACGAGACCTACGGCGACAAGGTTCGCGTCGTCTACCAGCCGTTCGTCGTCCACCCGCAGACCGCGACCCTGCCGGCCCAGGCGACGTGCGCCGGGCACAAGCAGGGCAAGTTCAAGGAGATCGACGAGCTGCTCTGGGAGAAGGTCTTCAAGGCGCGCAAGTTCGAGGAGGAGGTCATCCTCTCGCTCGGCAAGGACGTGCCCGGCATGGACGCCGCCAAGTACGCGGCCGACGTGAAGAGCAAGGATTGCGAGCAGTGGGTGCAGAAGCACATGCAGAACCTGTCGATGTTCGGCGTCGGCGCGACCCCCGGGTTCTTCATCAACGGCCGCTTCCTGTCGGGGGCGCAGCCGTTCCCGGCCTTCAAGAACGTCATCGACGACGAGCTGAAGAAGGCCGAGGAGCGCGTCGCGCAGGGTACGGCCAAGAGCTCGTACTACCGCACCTGGGTCATCGAGAAGGGCCTCAAGCGCCTCGAACCCCCGAAGTGAGCAGCGTCAGGCCGTGATAAGAAGCGGCCCTGATGTCTTCTGCCACGACCCGCCCCGTCCGCGTGCGGATCGCGCCGTCTCCGACGGGTGATCCGCACGTCGGCACGGCCTACATCGCCCTGTTCAACTACGCCTTCGCGAAGCGAGAGGGCGGCCAGTTCATCCTCCGCATCGAGGACACCGACCAGACCCGCGCGCGCGCCGACAGCGAGGAGATGATCTTCGCGGCGCTGCGCTGGGTCGGGCTCTCCTGGGACGAAGGCCCCGACGTCGGCGGCCCGTTCGGTCCGTACCGGCAGAGCGAGCGGAAGGACATCTACCGCCGCCACGCCGACGTCCTGCTCGAGAACGGGCGGGCGTACCGGTGCTTCTGCACGCCCGAGCGCCTGCAGCAGGTGCGCGCCGAGCAGCAGGCGAGGAAGGCGAGCATCCTCGGCTACGACCGCCACTGCCGCGGGCTCGACCGCGCCGAGTCGGATCGGCGCGCCGCCGCCGGCGAGACGCACACGGTGCGGCTGGCGACGCCGCTCGACGGCAAGGTCGTGGTCGAGGACCGGCTGCGCGGGACCGTCGAGTTCGACGTCGCGCAGATCGACGACCAGGTGCTGCTCAAGTCGGACGGCATGCCGACGTACCACCTGGCCAACGTCGTCGACGATCATCTGATGGAGATCACGCACGTGATCCGCGCCGAGGAGTGGATCTCGTCGACGCCCAAGCACGTGCTCCTCTACCAGGCCTTCGGCTGGGACGAGCCGGCGTGGCACCACATGCCGCTCCTGCGCAACGTCGACAAGTCGAAGATCTCGAAGCGCAAGAACCCGGTGTCGATCAACTACTACCGCGACGCGGGCATCCTGCCCCACGCGCTCCTCAACTTCCTCGCGCTCATGGGCTGGTCGTTCGGCGACGACCGCGAGAAGTTCACGCTCGACGAGATGGTCGCCGGCTTCTCGTGGGACAAGGTGTCGCTCGGCGGGCCGGTGTTCGATCTCGACAAGCTGACCTGGCTCAACGAGAAGTACGTGCACGAGCTCACGTACGAGCAGCTCGTCGACGCGCTGTGCGCGTGGCGGCTGTCGCGCGAGCACCTCCTGAAGATCGTCCCGCTCGTGCGCGAGCGCATCAAGCGGCTCGACGACTTCGTGCCGGCGACCGAGTACTTCTTCTCCGGCGACCTCGACTACACGGCGGTGGCGAGCGAGCTGAGCGTGCCCGACGTGCCGCCGGCGGGCGTGGCGCAGGGGCTGCTGGCCTACGTCGACAAGATCGAGGCGCGCGACGGCTGGGGCGCCAGGATGCTCGAGGAGGAGGGCCGGGCGTGGGCGACGGAGCTCGGGTGGAAGACCAAGCACGCGTTCATGCTGCTCCGGCTCGTGGTCACGGCGCGCAAGGCGTCGCCGCCGCTCTTCGAGACGATGGCGGTCCTCGGCAAGGACGTGACGCGCCGGCGGTTGCGGCAAGCGGCGGAGCTCCTGGCGCGGCGCGCATGACCAACCGCGCCGACTGGAAGATCGGCGTCTTGCTGGTCGTCGCGGCGCTCGCGCTGACGCTCCAGGAGTACCTCGCGCCCCGGCCGCACCTCGAGTGGTTCGTCTACGACGAGGCGCGGTTCCCGCTGCCGTGGTGGACCTTGTGGAGCGTCATCGGGTACGCGGCGATCCCGCTGCTCACCGTGCTCGCGCTGCCCGGCGAGCGGGTGCGCGACTACCACCTGACGATGCGCGGGGCGCCGGCGGCGGTGGTGGCGCTGGCGATCGCGCTCCTCGGCTGGCGTGCCGGCGCGCTCGTCGTCGCGCAGCTCGTCGCGCTCGAGCTCTTCTTCCGCGGCTTCCTGCTCGGCGGCGGGCTGCGCCGCGTGATGGGCGACAACGCGATCTTCGTCTCGGTCGTCCCGTTCTGCATGATCCACTTCAACCCCGATCGCTCGATGTGGATCGTCTTCGCGGCGATGGGCGTCGGGCTCGGGCTCGGCTGGCTGGCGATGCGGACGCGCGCGATCTGGCCGGGCGTGGCGGTGCAGCTGGCGGCGCTGGCCGCGTTCGATCCGCGCGCGGTGCGGGCGCTGCGGGGGCGCTACGAGCACATCGACTGGGAGCGGCTCGAGCGCATCGCGACGACGGTCGGCCTCGTCGCCGCCGGCGTGGGCGCCGTGATCGCGCTCCTGGTCTGGTCGCGCGCGCGGAACAACTTGCTCTGGCGCGGCGTCGCGACGCTGACGGTCGACCAGTGGCGCGCGATCGACGAGGATCGCGGGCCGGGCGCGCTCGGCGCGTCCGACGGCAAGCCGGTCCTGACGATCGCGGTGATCCTCCTCACGTGCTGCGTGACGCTCACGTTGCAGGAGTACGTCGGGCAGCGCGCGCAGTACGAGAAGTGGTGGCCGTACGACCCGGCGACGTCGGGCGAGTACTGGAGCCTCATGGGCTTCGCGTGGTGGACGGGCTGGCGCGTCTTCGGCTACCTGCTCCTGCCGATGGCGGTGATCGCGCTCTTGCCCGGGGAGCGCGTGCGCGATTACCACATCTCGCCGCGCGGCTTCTGGAAGCACCTGTGGATCTACGTGGTCATGTTCGCGCTCATCCTGCCGGCGGTGATCATCGCGTCGCGCACGTCCGAGTTCCGCGCCACGTACCCGTTCTACCGCCTGGCGCCGCGCTCGCTGTTCGACACGTGGTCGTGGGAGGTGATGTACGCCCTCCAGTTCCTGTCGCTCGAGTTCTTCTTCCGCGGCTTCCTCCTGCAAGGCCTGCGGCGCGTCGTCGGGGCCAACGCGATCTTCGTGATGATCGTGCCGTACTGCATGATCCACTACGGCAAGCCGATGACCGAGACGATCGGCGCGATCTTCGCCGGCGTGATCCTCGGGACGCTCGCCATGCGCACGCGCTCGATCTGGGGCGGCGTCCTCATCCATGTCGGCGTGGCCTGGACGATGGATCTGCTCGCGATCGCGCAGTGTCCGACGGACGGACGAGCATGTCCGCGCTGATCTGGTCGACCTACCTCGGCGCGCTGTGCCTGCTCGGTCTCTACGGCCTCCACCGCCTCTCGCTCGTGCTGCGCGCCGTTCGTCCTGAGCGACGCCCGAGCGCCAGCTCGGGCGAGTCGAAGGACGCGCTCCCACCGTTCGTCACCGTCCAGCTCCCGCTCTTCAACGAGCGCGCCGTCGCCGCGCGCGTCATCGCCGCCGCCGCGGCGCTCGACTGGCCGCGCGATCGCCTCGAGATCCAGGTCCTCGACGACTCGACCGACGACACCGCCGCCCTCTGCGCCGCCGCGTGCGCGCGCTGGCGCGCCGCCGGCATCGACATCGTCCACCTCCATCGCACGACGCGCACCGGATGGAAGGCCGGCGCGCTCGAGGCGGGCCGGCAGCGCGCGCGCGGCGAGCTCATCCTCGTGCTCGACGCCGACTTCGTCCCGCCGCCCGACTTCCTCCGCCGCACGGTCGGTCACTTCGCCGATCCGGAGGTCGCGCTCGTCCAGGCGCGCTGGGGCCACCTGAACCGCGAGCGCTCGCTGCTCACCCGGCTCCAGGCGATGCTCCTCGACGGTCACTTCGCGGTCGAGCAGGCCGGGCGCGCCGCCGCCGGGGCGTGCTTCAACTTCAACGGCACGGCGGGCCTCTGGCGCGCGAGCGCGATCACGGCGGCCGGCGGCTGGCACCACGACACGCTCACCGAAGATCTCGATCTGTCGTATCGCGCGGCGCTCGCCGGCTGGCGCTTCGTCTACGCCGGCGACGTCGTCGCGCCGGCCGAGCTCCCCGCCGACGCGCGCGCCTTCAAGGCGCAGCAGCACCGCTGGGCCAAGGGCTCGGTCGAGTGCGCGAAGAAGCTCTTGCCCGCCGTGCTCCGTTCACCCTGGCCGTGGTGGAGGAAGCTCGAGGCGATCTTCCACCTCACGCACAACGTGCCGTACTTGCTGACCGCGGTCCTGCTCGTGAGCGGCGGGATCTGCCTCGGCCTCGGCGGCGGCCCACCCTGGACCGGCGTCGTCCACCTGGCGTCGGCGGGGGGCACCCTCCTCGTGCTCGCCTCGTTCGTGCTGGTGTCAGCCGACCGCGGTGACCGGTGGCGCGCGCTCCTTCGCGTACCTGCGCTCGTCGCGCTGACCGCCGGCATGGCGGTCTCGCAAGGCAAGGCCGTGCTCGAGGGGCTCGCCGGCCATCGCACGCCGTTCGTGCGTACGCCCAAGGACGGCGGCGGCGCGCGGCGCTACACGGTGCCAGCCACCTGGACGCGCTGGCTCGAGCGCGCGATGGCGGCGTATCTCGTGACCTGCACGATGTTCGCTGCGCTGCGCGGCGCCGTCGTGGAGACGGCAATGCTTGCGCTGCTCGCGGGCGGCGCGACGTCCGTTGCGTGGGCGTCGGCTACCGACCGGGAGCCGAAAATAAAACGAGCCCGACAGGCTCGACCGTAGGGCGTAATCTATCCCCTACCAACGTGGTAGGTGGGCTCCGCGATATCTCATCGGGCTTCCCGACGTGCGGGCATGCACTCCCGAGACAGAGGCAGATCCCTGGATAGACGGTGTAGGAGAAAGATTCGCCCCGTTTGTCGTGTCGAACCGCCGGGCTCGCTTTTCACCCTAGCGACCCGGATCACGAGCGTCAACGGGAAAAGAATTACGCAGCGCTACTCCCGATCTTCCGAGCGCCAGTCCGGACCTTCGCCGCCTTGTACGGCCGTCGACGTCGGATCCTTTCCGACCTCCTTCGACAGCCCGAGCAGGAGCTCGCGCGTCATGATCGCATCACCGCGATGCTCGACCGGCTTCGCGTGAACGCCGGAGTCCATGCGGATCGCGTCGCACGGGCACGCCTCGACGCACAGCCCGCACACGACGCAGCGGAGCTCGTCGATCTCGAACACCGCGGGCTTCTTCTCGATCCCGTTGTCGTCCGACTCGGCCGGGACGATCGTGATGCAGTGCGCCGGGCACACCGTCGGGCAGCACATGCACGCCACGCAGCGCACCTGACCGTCGTCACGCTGCATCAGGCGGTGGAGGCCGCGGAAGCGCTCCGGGTAGTGCGTCTTCTCTTCCGGGTACTGGATCGTCTCGATCTCGTTCCACGGGATGAGCGACTTCTCCTTGACCGGCTCGCCCTTGGCGAGCTTGTCCGCCGGACGACGCCGGCCGAAGAAGTTCTTCATGAAGTGGCGCATCGTGACGCCGAGGCCCTTGCGCGTCGCCTCGAGGTACGTGACGTCGCGCTCGGTCGGACGGTTCACCGCGATGGTGCGCACCTTGGGGCTCACCTTCGACACCGCGAGGACCTTGGGTCCGTCGCTCACTTCTTCGACTGGTGCGTGCGCCATATCAGACCCACCCGAAGTTGATGGCCGCGAGCTTGAACAGCGCGCTCAGCATGGTCCACGCGAGCGCGAGCGGCAACAGGACCTTCCAGCCGAGGTTCATGAGCTGGTCGGCGCGGAAGCGCGGCAGCGTCCACCGGATCAGCAGCTGGAACCAGCACAGGAGGACGACCTTCAGGCCGAACGCGCCGACCTGGAGCGCCGTCACCACCGCGTGCGGCAGCTGGAGCACCGAGCCGCCCGTCGACACCATCTGGCCGTTCACCTCGGCCATGTAGCCGCCGATGCGGAAGCCGTCGGGATCGAGGAACGGCACCTGGTAGCCGCCGAAGAAGACGCTGGTGATGACCGCCGAGATGAAGACGATCTCGATGAACTCGGCCAGGAAGAAGAGGCCCCAGCGCAGACCCGAGTACTCGACGAAGTAGCCGATGATCTCGGGCTCGCCCTCGGGGATGTCGAACGGCGCGCGCTTGGTCTCGGCGATCGCCGCCGTCATGAACAGGACGAGCGCCGGGAACTGCCACAGCCACAGCCAGTTGAGCGGGTTCGACGGCGACAGCTTCGACGACGCGCCCGCGCCGACGATGTAGCCGGGCTCGAGGCTGCCGACCAGCAGGAAGCAGCCCATGAGCGACAGGCCCATCGCGACCTCGTAGCTCATCATCTGCGACGAGCCGCGCAGGCCGCCGAGCAGCGCCCACTTGTTGTAGCTGGCCCAGCCGGCGAGCGTGCCGCCGTAGTTCGAGAGCGTGAGGATCGCGAAGTAGAAGAGGATGCCGAAGTCGAACGACGCGATCTGCAGGCGGATCGAGTCGGCGAGGTTCTGGGTCGCGAGCGGGTCCAGCGTGTTGCCGAGCTCGTGGGGGTAGATCGTCGGGCCGAACGGGATGATCGCGAAGGCGACGAGCACCGGGCCGATCGCGAGCAGCGGCGCGAGCGTGAAGAGGCCCTTGTGCACGTTGCCGGGCACGAAGTCCTCCTTGGAGATCATCTTGATGGCGTCGGCGACGAAGTGGAGGATGCCCTTCAGCTTGAGGCCGGGGAGGAAGGTCGGCGCCGCGCGGTTGGGGCCGAGGCGGTCCTGCATCATCGCGCTCTGCCGGCGCTCCGCCCACGTGAGGAGCGAGGCGAGCGGCATCACGAGCCCGAAGACGAGGATCACCCACTTGGTCGCGGGGTGATCGATGACGGCGTAGAGCGTGCTCATCGCTTACCCTCGCGATCCGGCGAAACGCAGTTGGAGAGGCCGCACCTCGCGCCCCCAGGGCGCCCCCTTCCACGGCGCCACCGCCGCGGTCATGTCCTTCCACACGTCGCGCGTGTGCGCCCAGGCGAGCTTCGCGCCCGTGGCGCCGGCGAGCCGCACGATCGCCTCCCAGCCGGCGACCGCGTGGCCGGGCGGCGGGAACGCCGCGTGCGTGCGCTGCAGCGTGCCGTCGCGGTTGGTGATCGAGCCGGCGGTCTCCGCCCACGCCGCGATCGGCAGGGCGACGGCCGCGTGCTTCACGTGCCCGCGCTCGTGCGACGACAGCGCGACCACGTCGACCTCGCGCAGGTGGCGCTGGCCCGCCTCGCTCATCGGCAGGTCGTAGCCGAGCGTGACGACGGCCTTCACCTTGCCGGCGGTGATCGCGCCCTCGAGCGCGGCGGCGTCGTTGTCCGTCACCCCCGGGCCAGGTGACTGGCCCGACGATCCCACGACGCCGAGGATCGCCTTCACGCCGGCCGTGTTGGGGTTGACGTCGGCGTCGCGCAGCTTGTCATCGGCGCGCTCCGGACGGTGCGGGCGCGCGGTCCAGAACACCTGCGCCTTCCACGCCGCGGCGAGCCTGGACAGCGCGAAGTTGTCCTCGTTGTCGGCCTGCGCCGAGAGCACGACGGCGAGCGTGCCCGCCTTCTGCGCGGCGCCGAGCTTCTCGCCGGCGGCGCGCAGCGCCTTGTCCCACGACGACGGCAGCCCGTCGACGACCGGCGCGGCCAGCCGGCCCTCGCGCAGGTCGTGGTAGGTGAAGCGGCCCTCGTCGCACATCCAGTGGCCGTTGATCGCGGGGTTGAGGCGCGGCACGAGCCGCCAGGCGCGCTCGTTCCGGTGGTGGATCTCGATGTTGCAGCCGGTCGCGCAGCCGTGGCAGACCGACGGCGTCGCCTCGAGCTCCCACGCGCGCATCGTGAAGCGGAAGTCCTTGGACGTGAGCGCGCCGACCGGGCAGACGTCGACGGTGTTGAGCGAGTACGGGTTGTCGAGGCGCTCACCGGGAGCCGTCGTCAGCTCCTCGTGATCGCCGCGGTTGATCATCTCGAGCTGGTGCTTGCCCGCGACCTCGTCGCAGACGCGGATGCAGCGCGTGCAGAGGATACAGCGCTCGGCGTCGAGCACGATGTGCGGCCCGAGGTCGACGACCTTGGGCTTGTGCACCTTGGGGGTGTCGACGCGCGAGTTGGCGTTGTCGTGGTCGAAGTACAGCTTCTGCAGCGTGCACTCGCCGGCCTTGTCGCAGATCGGGCAGTCGATCGGATGGTTGACCAGCGTGAACTCGAGCATCTGCTTGCGCGCGAGCGTCGACCGCGGGTCGGCCGTCTCCACCACCATGCCGTCGGCGACGGTCTGCTGACACGACGGCTGGAGCTTGGGGTTCTTCTCGATCGACACCAGGCACTGGCGGCAGCACGCGGCGATCGAGAGGCCGGGGTGGTAGCAGAACGCGCTGATGTCGACGCCGAGCGTGCGCGCGGCCTCGAGCACGTTCGTGCCCTTGGGCACGGTCACGGACGTTCCGTCGATGGTCAGCGTGACGGTGTCTTCACTCATGGTTCACTTGTCGCACTCGCCGCCGATCATGTTGATCATGCCGAAGATCGGCACGACGTCGGCGATGAGGTGTCCGATGATGAGCTTCTGGGTGGTCGCCAGGTGCACGAAGGACGGGCTGCGGCAGTACGCCTTGTAGGGGCGGCCGGTGCCGTCGGCGACGATGAAGAAGCCGAGCTCGCCGTTGCCGCCCTCGACGAAGGTGTAGGCCTCGCCGGCGGGCACGCGGATGCCGTCGACGATGTGCTTGAAGTGGCGGATCATCGACTCGATCGTGTTGTACGCGTGCGTCTTGGGCGGCAGCGCGCAGCGCGGATCGTCGATCATGAACGGTCCGTCGGGGATCTGGGCGCAGGCCTGGCGCAGGATGCGCATCGACTGCTTGATCTCCTCGACGCGCACGAGGTAGCGGTCGAAGCAGTCGCCGGTCGTGCCGACGGGGACGTCGAACTCGAGCTCGGGGTAGATCGAGTACGGGTGGTCCTTGCGGACGTCGTAGTCGACGCCCGCGGCGCGCGCGATCGGGCCGGTGCAGCCCCAGCGGATCGTGTCCTCCTTGGAGAACGCGCCGACGCCCGCCATGCGGTCGCGGAAGATCTTGTTGTTGTTGAGCAGCGTCTCGACCTCGACCATCACGCCGTCGATCTCGTCGAGGCGGGCGAGCAGCTTGGCGATCCAGCCCTCGGGCAGATCCTTCGACACGCCGCCGACGCGCACGTACGTGTGCGTGAGGCGCGCGCCCGAGACCTCCTCGAGGAGCGTGTAGAGCCACTCGCGCGACTTGAGGAAGAAGAGGAACGGGCCGAACGCGCCCAGCTCCATGGCCGACGCGCCGACGCAGGTGAGGTGGTCAGTGATGCGCGACACCTCGGAGACGATCACGCGCACGTACTCGGCGCGACGCGGGATCTCCTTGGTGATGCCCATGAGCTTCTCGACCGCCATCGCCCAGCCGACGTTGTTGATCATCGGCGAGACGTAGTTGAGGCGGTCGGTGTACGGGAACACCTGCGTGTAGGTCGCGTGCTCGGATTCCTTCTCGAAGCAGCGGTGCAGGTAGCCGGGCTGGACGTCGCCCTTGACGATGCGCTCGCCGTCGACGGTGAGCACGATGCGCACGGTGCCGTGCATCGCCGGGTGCGACGGGCCCATGTTCACCGTCATGAGCTCGCTCGGGAGCTCCTGCTCGATGTCCATGTCCGCCGCGTCCTTCTGGCCGAGGACGAGGCTCTTGAGGTTGCCGGGGCCGGTCGCGATCTCCGCCATGTCAGTGGTCTCCCACGAGGTCGGGGCGGCGCACGAGCGGCTGCCGCTTCTCCTTCGGGTAGTCCTTGCGCAGCGGGTGCCCGACGAACTCGTCGTACAGGTAGATGCGGCGCAGGTCGTGGTGGCCCTGGAACTCGATGCCGTACATGTCGAACGTCTCGCGCTCCTGCCACTCGAAGCCCTGCCAGAGCGGCGTGAGGCTCGGGACCTTCACGTCGTTCTCGGCGAGCGCGACCTTGAGGCGGATGCGGTGGCGGTGGGCGAGCGAGCGGAGCTGCCAGCACACCTCGTAGCGCGCCGAGACCCCGTCCCACTCGGGGCGCGTGCTCGACGGCACGCCGACGGCCTTGACCGGGCGCCAGTCGAGGAGATCGATGCAGGTGACGAAGACCGGCGTGTCGAACGCCATGGCCTTGTCGTCGCGGAGCCAGAGCGCGACGTCCTTCAGCTTGTCGCGCTTGACGACCGCGACCTCGTCGCCGTGCTGCGACTCGGTGGCGACGATCGCGTCGCCGAACTTGGCCTTGAGCGCGTCTAATACCTTCTGGGACATGTCAATCGTCTCTCACTCGTCGTCCAGGGCCCGCTGCTGCTCGAGCACGATCTTCTCGCGCTTGAGCCGGAGCTGGCTGTGGCCGTCGCGGCGCTGCACGCGCTCCATGAGCAGCATGATCGCGTCGAGCACCTGCTCGGGGCGCGGCGGGCAGCCGGGGATGTAGACGTCGACGGGGATGACCTGATCGGCGCCCGGCATCGCGTGGTAGTTCTGGTAGAACCCGCCGGTCGACGCGCACACGCCGAAGGCGATGACCCACTTGGGCTCGGCCATCTGGTCGTAGACGCGGCGGAGCGCCGGGCCCTGCTTCTCGGTGATCGTGCCGACGATCATGAGCAGGTCCGACTGGCGCGGCGAGAAGCGCGGGAACTCCGCGCCGAAGCGCGCGATGTCGTACTTGGGCGCGGCGACGGACATGAACTCCATGCCGCAGCACGCGGTGACGAACGGGTAGGAGAACAACGAGAACTTGCGGCCCCAGTTGGCCACGTCCTCGAGCTTGGTGGTGACGAGCTCCAGCATGATGCTCCTGGCTCTCTCTACCTCAGTCCCAGCCGATCGCCTTCTTGCGCCAGACGTAGGCGAGCGCGACGACGAGGATGGCGACGAAGAGCAGCATCTCGGCGAAGCCGAAGATGCTGATGCCACCCGCCGGCGTCAGGGACAGCTTGGCGAACAGCTGGGCCCACGGGTACATGAACGCGGCTTCGATGTCGAAGACCAGGAAAAGGATTGCGACCTGGTAGAACTTGACCGAGTAACGGCCGCGCGGGCTGCCGATCGGCTCGGAGCCGCACTCGAACGGCTTCAGCTTCTCGGGACTCGTCGCCTTGGGGCCGACCAGCACCGCAAGTGCCGTGAACAGCCCGCAAAACGCGAGCGCGCAGAGGATGGCGAACCCTGCCGGTAGATAGGCCTGTAGCTGCAAAGCGGGGCGAGTATATGGCCCCGCCGGAACCGGCCGTCAACGCGCCAGGCGGCCGATCTCTATAGGTTTTGGACGGCGTTGCGGAGCGCGTCCTCGAAGGCCTCGACCATCTCCTGGTTCGTGTCGACGAGGTAGATGGTCTCGGGGCACGCGCGCTTGTGGGCGCGGATCTCCTCGACGATGGCGCGCGCCGCTTCGTCGAGCGGGACGTCGCCGAGGTCGGTGCCCATGCCGGCGAAGGCGATCACCTTGAGCTGCTTCACGTCGGCGGCGATGAGCGCGGCGCGGGCGGCGCGGCGCACGTTCTCCGCCGGGATCTTCATGCCCGGGTCTTCCATCGTCGGCGCGTGGATCACGTAGCGGCACGGGAGCGAGCCCGGGCTCGTGATGATGGCGGCACCGACGGCGATGGGCGCGGCGGCCATCGCTTCCTGCTGGATGATGTCGCCGCCCATGCGTCGGAGCTGACCGCTCACGCCGCCGCCCATGATGCCGAGGGAGCTGGTGGGATTGACGATGGCGTCGACGGGAAGGGTGCCGAGCTCGGCACGCGCGACGTGAACCTGCATGCGGTGGGGCGCAAGCTAGCGTAGCCGCGAGATCACCCGCAAGCCTTTTCGAGCTCTTGCTCGACCTTCGCCTCGGTCCACTTCCGGGCGACGGCCAGCTCCTTGACCATCAGGGTCCGGGCGGTGTCGAGCATCCGGCGCTCGCCGAAGGACAGGTTCTTCGTGCTCTTGAGCCGGAAGAGGTCGCGGTAGACCTCGGCCACGTCGAAGAGCGAGCCGGTCTTGATCTTCTCCATGAACCCCCGGTAGCGGCGGTTCCACGTCTGCTTGTCGATGTGCACGTCCTGGTCGCGCAGCACGTCGAAGACTTCATTGGCTTCCTGCGCCGACACCACCGGGCGGAGGCCGACCTGCTCGGCCTTCTGCTTGGGGACCATGATCTGCATCTCGTTCTCGAGGACCCTGAGGACGTAGAAGGAGCAGACCGTCTTGTTGATCTCCTTGGTGTCCACACCGACGACCTCGACGACCCCGTGTGCCGGATAGACTGCTTTGTCGCCGATTCTGAAGTCGCTCATGCGTCGCCGCCGATCTAGCAAGGGGGGTGCCGCGCAGGGAGGGGGGAGATCATGACAGAAGCTTCAACATTGGCGCCTCTTTGCCTCAGCGGCGCGGGAGCGCGGCCGAGACCAGATGCGCCAAGCTGTCACAGTCAAGGGTGGGTTGGGGCGTTTTGACTGGCAAGTCGGGTGGTCAGCGACGCCGACAAAGCTGGGTGATCCTGCGTTGTTATCGCACCCGCAGCCGGATGAATGATCATCGTCGTTTGTGTTAGGTTGGGGTGTGCCTGTGCCGCTCGGGAGACTCCTCCTCGAAATGGGGGTGCTCCCGGACGAGGCGACCCTCGCCGACGCGCTCGCGCGGCAGAGCGAGCGCCTTCCGCTCGCGTCGATCTGCTACGTGCTCGGGCACGCGAGCGAGCGCGAGCTCGCCGAGGCGCTCGCCGTGGCGACCGGGCGGCCGGCGATCGTGCTCGACGAGTGCGTGATCGACACGTCGCTCATCGACGGGATCGCGCCCGATCTGCTCAAGCGCATGCAGATGCTGCCGGTGTTCGCGGAGTCGAGCACCGTGCTCGTCGCCGCGTCGCGCCCCGACGAGGTGGCCGCGCACGCGCAGGCCCTGTTCGCGCGCCGCGGCTGGAACGTGACGATGTGCGTGGCGCTGTCGGTGACGGTGGCGCGCACGGTGCGCGCCGTGATCACCGCGCGCGGGCGCGACCAGATGCGCTGGGCCGGGCCGGTGGCGTCGAGCGACGGGCCGGGGCGGCAGCCGCGGCTCGCGATGGTGTCGCCCGACGATACCCTCGACGACGCGATGCTCGGCGAGCGCGCGGCGGCGGCGGTGATCGAGGACGTGACCAAGGAGATCGCGGTCGAGAACCTGTTCCTCGAGACGAGCGAGGTCGACCTGCCGAAGAGCGACACGTTCCTCGCGCCGCGCGCGCCGTCGGTCGGCGGTGACACGCCGTGGCCGATCACGGGCGTCGGCTCGTCGCCGGGGCGCGACACGCCGGCCGAGGG